>JAYUFP010000867.1:0-3291 GCA_043738665.1 Isosphaeraceae bacterium | reverse complement strand
CATCGGTCATCGGCCATTGGTCATCCGCCATCGTTTTTCTCCGGGAAACTTCCCGGACAGACTCTAAGTCGTCGCATGAGGTCCGATGATTTCGGGAGTGCGAGGCTCCCGCCGAGCCGGGTCAGACGACGAATAGGCTAGGCGGGAGCCTCGCCCTCCCAAAGACTTCTCAAATCAAAACGTCGAAGGACTCGAAACGAGTGCCGACCGGGCGACTCGACGATAGCGCTGGCGTGCCCACGAGGTCCACTCACTCCGAAGCCAAGACCGGAACCGCGGCTCGCGTGCGAGTCGCCCCTCGGCGGCGGTCGCAAGCTCATCCAACACGTGATCGTCCACGAGCCTGCCTGGCGCTAGCCAGCTTCGCAAAAGCCAGGCACGCAAATCGGCCTCGGGGGCGATCTCCGCGGCGAGGGTCTCGACCAGTGCCATCCCATTTTCTTCGCCGGCAAGGAGGATCGCCACCGACGCCGGGGGCCAGGGCGGTGCCCGGGTCATCCACATCTCGGCACGCTCGGGCCTTTTCGCGACCTCAAGAGATTTCCAGGCGTCGAGCAACTCGTCACGCGCCTCGACTAAGGAGGCGCCCAGCAGGTCGGCAAGCAATTCGTCGGATTCCGGCAGGACGTCAACTGCAACCGGCAATGGCTCCACCCGGCCGCTTTCGACCAGGTGATCGAGGAATGCCACAGCGAGTTCGGGGTGCGGAGCCCCGATCACGACCGCGATCCCCTCAATCCAATCCGGCCAGTCGGGAACGGCCAGAAACGCCGAGGATCGGCGCACGCGGCCTTTCTCCTCGCCGAGCGTTGCGACCGCCGGGGTCTCATCGGCCATGCCGCGCTCGATGGCGGCTTGCGACGCACCGGGCTGCCGACCCGGAGCCGCAGGCCCACCCGCCTGGCGAACGAGCCTCGAATAACCCTCGGCCCACGTCCCACGTCGCAATATGGCCTTTGCCCAGTCCAGTGCGACTAGGTCACGCCTCGGGTCGTCAAAGGCGAGTCGTCGCGTCGGCGCCGTGGGAGCCGAGCCCGAAGGGCCGTCGGGTGAAGTCTCTCGCCGATTGACCGCCAAACCCAACGGCGACCTCCTCACGACCCTCCAGCCGGGGGCTTCTTCCTTGGAGGCGAGCCGACCTCGGGTCGCCAGACGGCCAAACGAAGCCGAAGGTCCCCCGAGGAGCAGGTCGGGAGGGTACGCTCTCAGGGCGACCCTCACGATGTCATCCCCTCTGGCCAGTATTTCCCAGCGGATCGAAGCCGGTCGCCCGGGCGCGGTCGTTGCCCATCGCCTGTACGTTTCTTCAAACCTCGCCCGCTCGGCCGCAGGCCAGGATGTAGCGACGGCAAGGCCGTCCCCCGCGGTCCAGCCGCAGCCCGAGAGACCGATTAAACTTGCGGCAATGCTCGTGAGGATTCGGGATTTCACTCCGAAGGCTTCTTTCCCGGGGTGACCTTGAGGGTCACTTCCTTGCCGCCGCGCTGGACGACGACGTCGATCGTTTCGTCGGGTTTGCAGCGCGAAAGGCTCTCGGTGTAGTCGTAGATCGTCGCCACCGGCTTGCCGGCGAACTTGATGATCACGTCGTCCTTCTTCAGGCCCCCCTTTTCGGCGGGGCTCCCTTCGCGGACACCGTTGAGCTTGACCCCTTTGATGTCCTCATTATAATCCGGGATCGAACCGAGATACGCGGTGACCGCCATCCGGCCGGGGTCGGTGGGACGCTTCGACGCGACCTTGACGAACTCCGGCTTCTTGGGCCGCCTGACCAGGTCGAGGAGCAAGACCTCACCGAAGTCGGCGATCCGCGACATGCCGTTGAAGTTGATCAGGTGCGTGTCGTCGCTCGGCCGGTGATAGTCCGAATGCGTCCCCGTGAACACGAACAAGACGGGGAGATCCTTGAGGTAGAACGACTGTTGGTCGCTCGGCCCGAGACCGTCGGAGATCTTCTTGATCGTGAATCCTTCCGACTTACCCAGCGCATCAACCAGCGAATCGAAACCGGGGCTCGTCCCGGTCCCGTAGACGGTCAACTCCTCCTTGGGGTTGAGCCGGCCGACCATGTCGAAGTTGATCATCATCACCGTGTCGCTCAGCGGGATGAGCGGGTGGTCGACGTAATGCTGAGAACCGAGCAGACCTTTCTCCTCGCCCGAGAAGGCGATGAACAGAACCCGACGCGGCAAGGGATCACCGCGTTTCGAAAGTCGTCGAGCCAGCTCCAGCATCATTGATGTACCCGACGCGTTGTCGTCGGCACCGTTGTGGATGTCTTTCGAGAACGGGGCGAGCGACCCGGAGAAGAGCCCGCCCCCGCGCCCGAGGTGGTCATAATGTGCCCCCACGACGACCGTCTCATTCGCGAGCGGACCGGAGCCCTCGAGGACACCGACGACGTTCCGCGTCTCGGTCCCTTTTCGCTCGATCGCGATCGCGAGCTTCGTCTTCCATTCGGCGATCGGGAACGAGTTGGGCTTGAGTGTTTCGTCGATGTCGGCTTCGAGCCTTTCGAGCGCGGGTTTGCCGGCCGCGGAGAGCACTTTATCCGCCAAGGCACGGCTGATCATCGCGATCGGGAGGTCCGAGTTCTTTTCATTGCCCGCCATCCCGAACGCGACGAGATCGTCCTTGCCGCTCTTGACCGCGGCGCGGTCGTTCACGATCAGGATGCCCGTGGCGCCGTGCTGAAAGGCGTTCGTCGCTTTGTGGCGAAAGGTGGCGAAGTCGGACTGTCGCTTGCCGTCGAAAGGGCTGTCTTCCTGATCCTGCTGAGGCTCGCGGCGGATGATCAGGACGGCTTTCCCCTTGACGTCGAGCCCGGCGTAATCGTCGTAGTCGAGCGACTTCTTCAAGTCCTTGGCGGTGATCCCGTATCCGGCGAAGACGATCGACACTCCGTCGAGCGTCCCCCCGACCCCGATCGCCAGCGGCGAAAGTTCGGCGGCTTCGGCCGCGATCTTCTTGCCGTCGGGTCCCGAAAAGGTGAGTTCGCCGGGCTTCGCGAGCTTCGACTGTCCGCTGATCGTGAACGGCTGGAAAAACCCGTCGCCGCCCGGAGCCGGCTTCAGCCCTGATCCCTCGAACATCCCGGCGATGTACGCCGCCGCGGCCTCGATCCCCGCGCTGCCGGGTGAACGGCCTTCTCGGGCGTCGGCGGCGAGAAAACCGATGTCGGACTTGAGACGGCTCGCCGCCGGTGTGAGCAACGCTTTGTCTTCAGCCTTCGTCGTCGAGTGCCCCAGAAGGACCGGCAACGTCGCGAATAGGATCAAACGGCACGAACGG
>JAYUFP010000866.1:0-9934 GCA_043738665.1 Isosphaeraceae bacterium | reverse complement strand
GTTCCATCGAGCAGACCGTCCGGTCGACCTCGGCGAGCTCGAAATACGGGCAGGAATGTTGTTTAAGGACCGGCGAAACCGAGCCTTCACGGTTGGTGACTTCCGCCTCGATCCCGCGCTCATGGAGGATCGACCCGAGTTGCACCAGGCGTCCTTCCCACGCGTCACCCGTCATCTGCGAGCGATAAAGTTCGGCCAGCCGCTCGGTGATCCGTCCAAAAATGATGCGGCGGAGTTTGCGGTCCTCGACCGTCCGCATCATCTCGTCCCAGAGCACCACGGCGAGATCCGCATAGTTCTGGCCGAGCTTCTTCTGGGCTTCGACACTGGCGCCGTAGGTATGTTTGGGTCGTCCACGAGCCCCCTGCTCGGTCCGCCGCTCGACCATCCCAGAGCTCACCAGCCGGGTCAAACGATTCCGTACCGCCGTCGGCGTCACCCCAAGCCGCGTTTCCATTTCATTGATCGTGAGCGGACCGTGACGGCGAATCAGGTCGAGCAGAACACGGTCGGTGGTTTCAGTCATTCCGACCCCATGGCATCAAGAAGCGATAACGACAATACTTGGGAAACCCACTCTTCACGGGTGATTGTAGATGCAGTGCCCTCCCTCGTCCATGAGGCAACGAGGGTTTTTGGCAATTTTCTCAAGAATAATTGCGAAAACTCGATTCCGAGTCAAAAACCGTTGGGAGCCAGGTCGCCTTGGGAGTATGGGAGCTTGGTCGCGCTCCGCATCCGAGCCATCGCCGCGGCATGGATTGCGATGTGGGTTCTTCCCGGAGAACAAGTCCCATCGTCTCAGAATCGACTTCAAGGTCCGCCCTCCGTCGGGGACTTCGCCCGGCGAGAGTCGGCAGCGCCCACTCCATGAGATCAGCGGGGTCCGCGTTCGTATCCAGAGCGGAGCCTAGCGTTACTCGGTCGAGCGGATAAACAGAAGGGGAATTGTCGGTCCGATCCAAAAACGAACAACCCCGCCTTTCCTTGTGTCCGGACGGCGGAACCACAAGAAAGCCGGGGATGTCGAACCGAGCCTGAGCCCGCGTCTTACAGGCCGACGCCGCCGAGGTGCTTGCGCTTCCTCGGGTTACGAATTCCACCAAGCTTCGGCCGTCGGCACTTCGCGATCGGGGAAGAGTTCGCCTTCTTGCGCCACTTGAAGCTCTTCTTGTTCCGTGTCTTCGCTTTCATCGCAACGGCTCTCCGTTCAAGATTTCGTGGCCGAAGTTTCGGCGAAGCGAGCATTATGCCGTGGAAGGCCCTGAAGGATCAAGCACAGATTGCGTGCTTCGATCTTTTAAAGCGCTGCGACGGCATTTCTCACCCGTCAAAACCTCGACGCGATTAAACGACGGTGTCCTGCAAGGCGGGGCCGTTCATTCTGGCGGTTCCCTTCGGCACGCTCTTATTGACCGCCTCATCCTCCACGGATTTCTCCATCGAGGTGATCGCCTGTTGAGTCATCCTGTCCGCGAATTCCTTGATCGTCGAATTCGCGGTGGTCTCGTTGAGGTCGAAACCGGAGCGTTCGGCGACCATCAGGCTGATCAGCATTCCGAGCAACCCCTGGCCTGCGGAAGCGGGAGAGGAACCGCCGTCGCCTGTCCCACTTCCCCCGCCCGCCATGAAGACGCGTTCGGGAACGAGCGGCTGCTTGCTGTCGGCGAGCTTTTCGGCCATGAGCTGAAGGGCGTACAACCTCGGATCGGAGAACGACTGGATCTTCTGGAGCAAGACCGAAGCCTCCGAAAGTCCGACCTGCAAGACCCGAGATCCTTCACCGCGCCCCGCGAGCACGTTCTGCCTGCTTTCGGCCTCGGCGGTGACGACCAACTGTTCGGCCTGTTTCTTCGCCCTGGCAAGCGAGGCTTCACCCTCGTTCTCGGCGATCCGAACCTGCACCAGCGAGTTCGTCAACTGGGTTTGCATGGAGGCCTGCGCCTGGGCTTCGTTCAGGCCTCGGAGCTTGTCGGCCGCGGCGACTTGATGCCCGAATGTCTCGATCTGCTCGATCGAAAGTTGTCGGAGGCGAAGTTGTTCGAGCAACGTCTCGATCTTGCCCGAGCCGCCCCCCTCGACCGTGTCGGGTTTGCCGATAAGGACATCGACGCATTCGATGTCGAACTCGTGGAATTTGCGACGAAGCTCCTCACGCGCCTCGTGCTGAATGTCGTCGCGCTGCTGGAGAAGCTGAAGCATCGTCTTCTTGTGGGCGACGTCTCGGAAGAAGGCGCTCAACATCGGGTCGAGCGTTTGCGTGATCAGTTTCTTGACGTCTCCGAAGCGCTGGATGACGTTCGGGGCCTTCTGATAGTCGATGTGGACGACCACCGAAAGCGGAAGTAAGGGCTCATAAGCGTCCTTGGTCACCAGGTCGATCGATCGCAGACTCTCATCGTAGCGGTGTGTTTCCGTTCGGCCGGTCACCCAGTGGAGCACGAAGTTGGTCGTGGGGACGTGGATGATGCAGCCCGCGTAGGTGTTGAACGGATACTTGCCGGGTCCCAGGGGACGTTCCCAGACTCCGCGCTGACCCTCGGTGACTCGCTCGCCGTGGCGAAACGTCTCGCCCGAGATGTCCGTGCCGGTCTTACCGATGTAACTCACGACGACGCCGACATATCCGATCGGCACGACCGTTTTCGGGATCGGTTCGACGGTCGCGAACCAACGGTTGATGAAGTAGGTGCCGTCGGTCAATGCCAGATATTGTAAACCGCGACTGCCTCCCGCCTTCAGAAATGCCTCGGTGTCCTGATAGTTGTTGTGGTAATCCTTGTCGATGCGATCGAATCCGACGCCGGGCGCGATGATCTCGCCGGGTTCCAGCGACGGGCCGTCCATGACGGTTACGATTCCGATGCTATCGACGATCAGCTTCTTTTCGGGATAGAACGGGTCCGGGCATTCCATCGGCGCGCCGATCACGACCGGGTTGAACGCGTCGATTTCACTGAGCTGGTTCTGCCAGCCGACGATCGTCTTGAGTTCGCTTTTCCCTTGGACGTCGAGTCTGTACACCACGTCTTCGGTGATCACGATGAACAACGAGAGGTTGAGGGCGTACACGCCTTCACGAAGGATCGCCCGCTGCCGGCCTCGCTGACCGATTTCAGGCTCGCCGTCGCCTCCCGTCACGCGGCCGAGCAAGAACGAGCGCGCGTCCTGAAAGTTGTTGCACGCCAAGACTTTGCCGAGCGTCTGGCTGGGAAGCAGAGGCTCGCCGTCCCTCGCGTAAACATAGCCGATTTTGCCTTGCGGGATCGTGACGAGTTGAACCTTGTGAATGCGATACTGCCAGGGCCAGAGGCCGAAATGCAAACCGCCGCGAAGAACCTCGGCCTGGAAACCCGCCTCTCCGTTGAGCGCGAGAATCCTACCCTCCGGGACGGAGCCACGGGCCGACCAGAGTTTTTCGACGATGCCGACGCGGCTGTTGGAGATATACCTCGCCCCCAGCGATGCACTGATCAGGATGAAACCGATCAATGCGAAAACCGCCCAGTACAGCCACGAACTTGGAGCGGACGACGCCTGGGCCTGCTGTGCGAACAACGGGCTACCGACACCAAACCACGCCGTGATCACGACGCATCTCCTTGGAACGGACGCGCAAGAGCGGTGAATCGAGAGGACTCTCGATTCAAGACCACTCCGCAATGTTGACCCGAACATTCGGGGCCGGTCGATCCGTTCAATCGCCCGGCATTGGGAGATATTCGCCTCCCGGTGGGAATATTAGAACAATGGTCATCTATTGGCGATCTCTTGGAACATGCCCCCATGCAATCTCGACTGCTTTTGTCGAGATCGTCGATTCGAGACTGCGAAGCTCGCGCCGACCCTTTTTTAACGTACCTAAACGATGACAATCGCGGCGGGAGCCTCGCACTCCCGTTGTAAGTGAAACCGACCAGCCCGGATCGAGAGACCTGATTGACCCTTCCGCACATCCCTTGCTAGCTTAGACGGATGAGTTTCGAGATCGAACAGAAATATCGGTGTCCCGATCACTCCGCGGTCACGGCAAGGCTCGTCCAACTCGGAGCGACGGCTTCGCCCGCGGTCGCCCAGGAAGACACCTATCTGAGTCATCCTTCCCGTGATTTCGCGAAGAGCGGGGACGCCCTTCGAGTCCGTCGCGTCGGCAATCACAATGCCGTGACTTATAAAGGCCCCAAGCACGAAGGGCCTACCAAGACCCGACTCGAACTGGAAATCCCATTCGCGAGCGGATCGGGCAACCTGGACAAACTCCTCCACCTGTTCGACGCACTCGGGTTCGAACAGGTCTTGACGATCCGCAAGGCGAGAACGCCTTATCATTTTGTGTTTCAGGGCCGCCCTCTGGAAATCGTTCTCGACGATGCCGAAGGGCTCGGCACTTTCGTCGAGGTTGAGACGATCGCCGAGCGTCAAGAAGACTTACCCGATGCCCAAAAGGCCGTGATCCAAGTCTCCCGACTCTTGGGTCTGACGGATCTGGAGTCGAGATCCTATCTTCGCATGGCGCTAGAACGTCGCGCGGCTCCGGCGGACAGGTGAGCGGTTTACCTTGAAGCGGCGCGTGAGCCGTACGTTGACGTCGCGCGGCCTGCATTGATTCACTCCGGAAGGGCGAAGCTCCTGCTGAGACGAGCGTCAACCCGGCTCGCCAAGAGGTTCGCCATCCTGTTTTTTAACGTCTCATTCTCGATCTGCGCATCTCGTCTTCATTGCCCTCAAGTATCCGTTCATCCGCTCAACACACGTCGAACTCGTCTGTTCAATCCCTTCGCATTCTGGTATCAACTCGTCCGTCCTGAAAGGCCGGGAAGGCCGCCGGGGCTCATGTCTCGACCGTTCACGTCAGGAGATTTGCGCGATGGACCGCCGACGTTTCGTCCCCTCGGCCGACGGGCTCGAAGGCCGCGCGCTCATGAGTCTGTTCGGCGGCGGGACAAGTCCCAGTAGGAACCTGAATATCTCAATTCAGGATCTGCCGGACAACTTTCAGCAGAAAGCGCTTCGGATCGAGCACCTGCCCTATTACCTGGAGCAGACCTCGCCGAACCGATCTCTTCCCGGCGACGCGCTCAAGCAACTCCAGGTCGACCTTACGGAGATCGCCGGAAACCTGCACGCGCCGACGACACGGGCCGTGAACGACTTCAACCGCAGCCTCCGCCACGCATTTCCTTACGCGACGCTGAGCGCCGCCAACGCGAAATACCTAAACAATTCATTTGGCGCGGTTCTGAGCCGCGCCGGGGCGACTGCCGCGCAAGAGGCGAGCATCCGGGCCGACATGAACTCCATCGCCCGGGCCGAGTCGCACAACCAGGATCCGTCATTCCTCGTCGCCAACGACTATTCGCTCGTCCTTCAAACGGCCCTGTCGGTCGGCCGAGCGATACCGACGCCAAAATTGCCGTTGCTCGACACGAAAGACGGCGTGCGGTCCAAGTCGGGCGTGGCGGGCACCACGCGCCACGACACACCGACCCTGGTCGGCGCCTACACCCCGGGTGCCTCCAAGGACGGCTTCACCAACATGCAGATCGTCAACGAAAACGATCAGGTGGTCGGCACGGGGGTCGTGGGCAAGAACGGCCAGTATGCCGTGACGCTTACCGTGCCGCTGCCGGCGGGGATCAGCCACCTGCGAGCCCGCGCCGTGGATATTCTCGGACACGAGAGTCTGTTCAGTCCCGCTTACATGCTCAAATACGTTCCGAAACCGGGAACGGTGGTGACGGCTGTCGCGGGGACGACGACCTCGACGACTCCGCTTTCGCCTGCGGGGGGGCCGACGAGCCTGCTCTGACCGGCCGCGGTATGCGGTCCGGAGCGCCCCGACGGTCGAAGCGCCGCGGCGTTGCCCTTGACTCACCCCTTCACGGCCCTTACACTTTTGGTTTCCCCATCAAGGGATCAGGCCCGTGGAGGCCCACCTGAGCAAGGTGCGAGGGATCCGGAATCGTCTTAGGACACCAGGTTCATGCCGAGGAAAAAGTTTGGTCGTAACCGCAAGAACCGCTGCCGGTTCTGCACTCCGGAAGGCTGCCCGCGTCCCGCGTACGTTGACTACAAGGACGTCGGCCTTCTGAAGAAGCTCTGCACCAACCAGAGCAAGATGTTCTCCCGCAAGCGGAGCGGCAATTGCGCGGCGTTCCAGCGGGCGTCGAGCGACGCCGTGAAACGCGCGCGGTTCATGGCCTTGATCCCCTACGTGGGCGAATAAGTCGGCAACCCGACCGGGCTTTTCGGATCGTCGCGCCACGACCCGCGACGGAACGAAACAAGGACGCGGAACCTACCGATCAGGGTTCCGCGTCCTCTTTGTCGCCGGCGCTTTGTAGGTTCCGCTATCGCGGACCATGGATTTGGCGGCGTCAAGATGGGCTGCAATGGCGGACCCTACAGGGCGCAGGGGGGGCACTATTTCGCCGACTCAGCGCCCCGCAGATAGGCGAAGAGTTCCTTCTCCAAGTCAGACGCGGATCGGTCGACCCGGTCTTCGAGCGACTTCCCCGAAGTCCGTTTCAGGGCCCCCTTGCACGCGTCGCGGACGTAATCAAGGAATCCCTCCCGGTACGTACCGTCGCGAGCACTCATCAGGAACGTCGCAAGCGCGTTTGCCTGCTGATAGTGCTTGAAGATGTCGCCGCGGTTGAAGTGGTCCTGATCGAAGCGAATGAACGCCGCGAGCGGGACGAGCGTGCCCTCTTTTTCGAAGCTTTTTCGCGCCTCCGCGAGCCTCGGCCCGACGAGTCCGCCGATCTCAACGTCTCCGTTTTTTGTGAACGTCAACGTCTCGAAGTACGTTCCCAGGCCCTCGAAGACCCAGTAATTGCCGACGTTCCTGAGATAGTCGTTCGGTCCCGCCACGCCGGACTCGAACAGGAGTTGGTGAGAGACCTCGTGATGGAGCGTGGCCGTCACATCGAGTTGGCCGTTCACTTCGCGGAAGAAATACGCGTGACCGCGCTTTCGGCCTTTGGAAGCCCTGATGTAAATCCCGAGACTCTCATCCACGGTGTCACCCTGGAACGGTCGGACGGTGGAGATGTATTCGTCGCGCGCCGCGAAGTAAGAGACGTAATGGGGTTCTACCTTGGGCTCTCCCACCGCGGTGGATGACTTAAATCGCCTGGCCAGCGAGGTGTTCTCTCCGATCACATCCGCGAAGAGAGATTCGAAGACCTCGTGAAGCGTTTCAAGGCTCCTCCCGAAGCTGATCGCTTCGGACAATGGGACGTTCGTCTTGATCTGGAAGTGCTCGGTGGAGATCTCCCAGCCTTGCGAGAACTCGCGGCGCTGGGCGTCCGCCTTTTCGGCGGGCAACCAGGACTCCCGGCCCCCAATCCCGCCGCGTCCGGGAAGTTCGCCCTTTTCCAGGTGCGGCACCCAGCTCGCATTGACCCAGCCGTAGACCGGGTGAAAGGTCATCCCCTCCTTGATCCGGCCGATCGCGAACGGAGTCGCCCACCCCCCTTGATAGGGTACGAATCCGAGCAGCCGACGCGCCTCGGGATGATCGGGAGTCCGTGCGAGGACGTCACGGAGACACACGTCGGCGAGAGCATAGTGCTTGGGATTCGAACTCGCGGCACGTTTGGCGAGCTCGAAAAGGTCTTTCGAGGATTGGGCTCGAATCGCGTAGACCTCACCCCGCCAAGGGGTTTCTCTTCCGCTCGGGACGCTGGCGAGTCCCTTTGCGTTTCCGGCGACGATTTCCGCGAGGGGCACGAAACGGGTCGCGCCGTCGGGCGACGGAGCGACCGGAATCCACTTGCGAACCTCGGCCTCGGTTTCCTTTCTCCCCTCGGCGCGGAGTTTTCGGACGATCGCATCGAGTTTCCCGCTCTCGTGTTCGAGCAAGGACCGATGTTCCGCATGGAGGGCCTCGGAAACCTTCGCCGCCGCGTTCGGGTTCGGGACTTGGGTCGGAAAAAGACAAGCAAGGATCAGTCCGGCGACAGGAATCATGATGTGCTCCTTGAAATCCGGATCATCCTGGATTTTTACCTATTTTACCAACATGCGTCTGGGCTGGACGGCGAAGGGCGACCGGGGCAAAATGCCGGGCCGGCGGTTAGACGACCGATTCCGTCGGTCCATTGCATCCCGATCGCGCGCGGCGAAAGGAGTCGGCTGATGACGATCCCACGTTGGCAGAACTCGCAAGGCGGCATCCCGACGGTGATCACGCTCGTGGCGGGCCTGATGCTCGGTTGGGGGCTGACGACTCCCAGAGTGAATCCCCTCCACGCCGGCGGAGTCGACCGGGGGGATGAGTCCGCGAGACGGCACGAGGAAATTCTCGCCGCGATAGGACAGCTAACGGACGAAGTCGGTACCTCGGGGCAAAACATCGTGACTTCGGGGCCTGCCTACATTAACTACAACAAAGGCTCGCAGATCCAGGTCGCCCAGGACGCCGTCTATGTTCTCGACTACCGCGCGGGCAAACTGATGGCGATGATGCCGACATTGAAACAGACGGGTGCCGGCACAAAAATCATCGATACATTCGGCGAGACGGACCTCGTATCCGATTTCAAGATCGACATCGAGTCCGGCCGCAAGCCTCACTTCTTGATGACCACCGGGTCGATTTCGACCAATTCCAGTCAGGCCTTCGGCGACGGCTGGGCCCCGCTTTTCGTGATTGAGACCACGACCCGGCAGATGGCCGCTTACAAGGTGGAGCAAAAGATGATCGGGGTCAACAACAACCTTCGCCTTAGCCTGCTTGAAGTCAAGCCGCTACCGACCAAAATGCAGGTCGCCCGATGACCGGTCGCCGTTCGGGCTGAAAACAAGTCCGACAAACCGAAAACACCCGCGATCGAGCCGGTCGCTCGTTCGCGGGTGATTTGTTCATTCCAAGAGCGATCCCCGACCCCGATCACGGCGGTGGGATCACCACCCCGCCGCCGACGGCCGGGCTGATGATCGTCGGATCTCCCGGTCGAGCACCGCCGCCCGCCGATGGGGTGCCACCCCCGCCCGCGCCGCCCTCCGCGGCTTCCCCGGAATCTCCGCCGAGCACGCTTTCCGTCCCGTACGGTCGGGCTTCTTGATGTTGGATCAGCCACTCGGCCTGCGGGTCGAAGACCTTGGCGTTTTTGAAGGTCTTGTAGGGGTCGGTCCGGTTCGGGTTGTTGCTGGTGAAGACCAGGCCCGTGGTGTACTGGAAGAATCCCAGCCACTGCCGGTCGAGCCCCATGCCGAAAGGCGCCTTTTTTGTGTAATCCATGGTGGTGAAAACCTTCTTGTGGACGGGGGCGCATTCGTACGCGAGCAGGATGATGGTCATCATCACCACCGCGCCGGCGAGTCCGAAGAAGATCCGCCCGATGTGGTAGACCGGGCTCGGGAACCGGACCATCGCCGGGCCTAACGTCTCGGTCGTAAGCCTCAACATCACCAGCGCGAGGCAGAACACCGACATGAGGCAGAGAGTGTCGGCGAGTCCCGACAGAAAGCCGATGTTCTTGGCGAGCAACGCGGCCAAGGGCTCGTAAAAGTTGAACGCGATGATCCCGGCGAACACGACGTTGAAGAACATCAGGGCGGAGCCCCAAAGCCCTTCGCTCATCAGGGCATACGTCATGCCCATGATCAAGGCGCAGATCACCAGGTCGACGATGGTTTGGTTCATGGGCGGCTCGACCGTATCCTGAAGTATGAAGTTGTGATTACGATGATCAGTAGCCGGAACCGGGTCACTTCACGACCCGCAGCAACTCTTCGATCGAAGTTTTTCCCTGGATCACTTGCCGCAAGCCGTCCTCCTGCATGTAGATCATTCCGTTTTTCCGCGCCTCGGCCTTGATCGCGTTGAGCGACGGGTTTTCGCGGATCATGTCCCGCAACGGCTCCGTGATGACCAACAGCTCGAAGATCCCGGTGCGGCCGAGGTAGCCCGTGCCGCCGCACTGCG
>JAYUFP010000865.1:0-3303 GCA_043738665.1 Isosphaeraceae bacterium | reverse complement strand
CTGTCGGCGAGGGCGTATTGAAGCGGCAGGTTCTTCGCGTCGGTCTTGGCCGCCTCTTCGAGCCTTGGGGTGATTTCGTTCTCTCGCTTCAGGGTGGTGAGAACCTTCGCGAGGAGCTCGTAACCCTCCATGCTCTGCGGCTGCCGCTTGAGGTATTTTTCGACCTGCGCGAGTGCCTTATCCCCCTGGTCGAGCTTCAAATAGGTTTGCCCCAGGAGAAGCGGAAGCTGGGGGTCGTCCGGCTCATAGTCGAGCCCTTGACGGAACGCTCTGGCGGCGAGGTCGTAGCGCTTGACCTGAAGGAAGACGAGGCCGAAATCCTGGTAGGCCGCCGCTTCATCTCCGCCCAGCACGCGCCTCAGATCGGCCGGCGGAAGCGGGTGGGTGTTCTTATCGTCGAGCGCGTTCATCACCCGGGCGTACGCATCGGCCGCCTTCTCGAACTGCTGGAGCTTTCCGGCGTAGAGCTTTCCCAACTCGACCTCGGCGACGACCCGGCCCGACGCCGTTTTCGCCAGCGCGGAGTTCGCGAGAATGTCGCGAAGCACCGCCTCGGCGCCGGCGGGGTCGTTCCTGCGGGTGTAATAGCTGACCAGCCGGCTCATCGTCTCGGTGTCGCCGGGATCAGCCGCCAGCACGCGTTTGCTGAACCCGATCCCCGGCTCCGTGCGGCCGAGGATGAAGCTCAATTTACTGAGGCGCCTGAGCAGCGTCACCGAGTCGGTGTCGACCTTGAGTGCCCCTTCGAGCAGGGAAATGGCCTGAGTCCACTCTCGTCGACCTTCCAGCGCCCGCGCGACGCTGTAAGCCGTCGTGGTCTCGACCTGCTTGCGGTCTTCCACCGTCCTGGGTTTCAAAGGCACGAACGGGGCAGGGGGCTCTTCACCGGTGAGGATGAAATACTCCGAAGGAGGGACGACCGGAGCCTTGACTTTTCGGGCATCGTTCGCAACCGGCGGTTTCGGGTCGTCGGCGTTCGCGGCGGAAGGAATGACCGCGGCCAGCATGAGGCTGGAGAGTAAAAAACGATGAACGGAAGGAAGAGGCATGGGTCGCATCTCCTCTGCGTCTGACGAGTTTCCGGTCTCGACGGTGCGGATGTCGTGGACAGGAAACGGTTTCGACCCGCCGGCCACGTCCTTGGGTCGGCGAAAATTCACGCCCGCTTCAACAGGATTCAAGGGTAACACGCCATGCCGATTCATGCCAAGACCTCCCCTTGCGGTGTCGAAGAGGATTGCGAAGACGTCCCGCGCCACGCGCGAGCGAGGCGGGGAACCGGTCGAGGGATGACGAAGCAACCGCATTCGGACCCAAGAGACGGGTCAGGACGTCACCTCGGTTCGCGGGCTCCGTCATCCGACATTTGTCCGCCGACGGCCGAGGCCATTCATGACGAATCCCCCATTTAAGCGGCTTGTGTTGCCGGTGATTGACAAATCGCCAAGGCGTGCTTATGGTCTGGGAGTCTCCGGCACATGGACGAAACGGGCCGCCCGCGAACGTGGTCCGTTGATTGACTTCACGGCCGACGAAACGCGCACCCGGATCACACGTTCGTAACGCAAAAGCCTGCCCCAACCGGCGACCCCGTGAGGAAACGCGGGTCTTTGAATCCTGAAGCGACCGCGTTTTCCATAAAGTCGGTACAACCCGTCGGGTTGAACTCGTCCCACGATTCTCTTCGTTGATCACGCCTCACCTCACCTCGACGCGGCGGACCGTGCGTCACGGTCGCCCGCCGGGAATCGTATTGTATGAACTTAGGTCGATCGATCGTCCGCTGATTCACAAGTCATGGAGGCGCGTCATGGTCCGGAGACGATTCCTCGCCCTGTTTTGTGCGATCGCGGCGTCGGGTTCCGCAACCCAAGGCGTCGCGCTTGCCGATGAGTTCCGTTGTGTTTTCAGCGTGACACAGGAAACCTTCAGCCCGCCCGCGGCCGGCGTGGCGGCGGGAGCGGTCGCGTCGAACCCGAGTGCGGGGATCGCCGCCGCGTCGAGGAAAGTCACCGAGACGTTTCGCCTCACGATCGGTCTGAACAAGGAATACCTGACCGAGCAACGCGACCAGAGCCCGGAAATCCTCGTCATCCACTTCCCGAGCCGGCGGGTCTACACGCTGGACAGGAAGTCGAAAACCTATCGCGAATCGTCGCTGCACGCCCACGTCGCCTTCCGGGTCAACGAGTTGATCAGCCGCCTCGCGGTCGGCGCGGGGATGAAAGCGGCCAAGCAATCGGGAGCCGCATGGCAGCCTCCGCCCGGCGTCTCCGCCACGTTCGCGGCGAAGGCCCTCGATCAGTTCCGTGCGGAATCACTGTTCGCGGTTCGTTTGCCCAAAGGTGCCCAATGGAACGATTCGCCCACGTCGACCCCGGTCGCCAGCGGAAAAGGGTGGGAGTTCCATTACCAAGGTGAGCCGGTCGCCAAGTTCACTCCGTCCGAAAGCCAGGTCCCCGACGCGTTCCGTCGCGGCTTGCTCCACTTCCTCGTGCATCGCTGCCAGATCCATCCGACAATTCGCGACCGGGTGATGGGCTCGGGAGCGTGGCCCGAGTCGCTCTGGTTTCAAACCACTGACTTGCCTTGCGAGAAGGTGGTGAGCCTCAAACTCGTGTCGGCGTCGATCGCGACGACGGCGGATGCCTGGGCGGGTGTCCCGGCCGACTTCACCCCCCGTTTCGATCCGAACGACCCCCTCGACCGGATTCTCGCCAAGTTGCGAGCCCTTCGATCGGCGATGCCGAAACCCGACGCCGAGGCCGCCGCCGACCGGGCGACCCTTGAGAAGTTCGTCGATGAGTCGTTGAAGCGAAACCACGTCCTCGACGCCTACCTCGCGTGGTACGAATACAACGCCAGGACCGGAGACGACGCCGACGTGATCCTCGACCGCATCCACGCCACGAACAGCCCGCAGCTTCAAGACTTCCTCCGCCAGGACGTCGCCAACGTCGCGGAAGGGGCCGAGAAGAAGCTCCGCGAGCTCAACGCCATCGACCGCAAAGGACTCTCCCGCGGCCACGTCATCGACGTCTTCCGGGGCGCGCTCCTGACCCTCCTAAACCGTCCCGACGAGGCGAACCAGCAATTCCTCAAAGCACTCGACGTCAACCCGCTCTTGACGAGTGTTTACGTCCTGTTGGGCACGAACCACTTCCGCTCGATGGCCACCGAAGAGGCCTGGCGGTGTTTCGACGCCGCGAAACGGATCAATCCCGCCTCGCCGAGCCTGGCGGACGTCCGGGCGCTTGAGACCCGGTTCGAGAGGGATTTCCCCGAAGCGTTTTGAGCAAAGTT
>JAYUFP010000864.1:0-3316 GCA_043738665.1 Isosphaeraceae bacterium | reverse complement strand
GGTCGGGTGATCGATCAACCCGCGCGCGCGTTCAAGACCTTCCGCCCGTTTTGCAAGCGCGGCAGGGTGAAGGTAAAGGACGATCCGTCGCCGGGGACGCTCTGGAACTCGACCGTTCCGCCGTGCATCTCGACGAATCGTTTCACCAGGCAGAGTCCGAGTCCGATACCGCGCTTACAGTATTCAAAGTCGCCGGAAGAATGATGCATGGTGTCAAACCCAGTGAAAAACGGCTCGAAGACGTAGGGCTGGGTCGCCGAGTCGATGCCGACTCCCTGGTCAGTGACCTCGAACCGGATGTCGTCATGACCCAGGGAGTGGGCGGCGACACGGATCACCCCTTCGTCATGAGTGAACTTAATGGCGTTGATCATCAGGTTGGTGAGAGCGTCGCCGATCTTGGATCGGTCAATCTCCGCCGAGCCGAGGTCGGGATCGAGGAGAAATTCGACACGTTGACGCCGCGCGTTCAGGAACGGAGTCATGTGGTCGATGATTTCGTGGATCAACGGCGTGAGGGGCGTCAGGCGGAGTTCGAGCGGTTGGTCGAGCTCGTCGTTGCGAACGAGCTTGAGCATTCGCTCGACGACCGCGGCGAGACGCTTTCCCGCGGACTGAATTCTGTCCATCCAGTTCCGTTCGGCGGGGGAGGCTTTCTCCCCGAGGGTCATCCGCCAGAGTTGGGTCATCCCCAGCATCACGGTCACCGGCGTGTTGAGTTCGTGGCTGGCGACCTCAATGAACGCACTCTTGAGGCGGTTGGCTTCGAGCAGCTTCTGGTTTGACGTTTTCAGCTCGTTCATCAGTCGCGTTTTTTCGACGATCAGATCGCGGTGTTCGACGGCCTGGCGAACGACCGATTGAAGCTCTTCGGGTTCCCAGGGCTTGGCGATATAGCGAAAGATGCTTCCCTGGTTTATCGAATCGATCACGGCCCGGATGTCGGCGTAGGCGGTGAAGAGCAGACGGGTGGCCTCCGGCCGCAGCCGTCGGGCGTGACGTAAGACTTCGACACCCGTCATCCCCGGCATCCGCTGGTCGGACATGACCACATGGATGTCTTCGGACGATTGGAGAACTTTGAGTGCGTCGGCTCCGCAGTCACACATCAGGACGCGATAGTCGAGGCGCAGCAAATCGCGGACGGAGTGGAGCACCTCCACTTCGTCATCGACCACCAGGAGCGTCGGACGTGGGGCGTTCATGCCGAAGCGACTCCGGTCGCGCTGAAGGTCGTGCGGACCAGGTTCACGACGGCGATCCTTCCCCTGTGGGCTCTGTCGCCTCAGCGCGAAACCGCTTGATCAACGTGACTTCATTGCCGACGTTGTTGTATCGGAGTTCATCGACCATCCCCTTACAAATCATCAGGCCGAAGCCGCCCGCGCGAAGGCCGAGTTTATCCCGCACGTCCAGATGCGTGAACGGGTCACCGGCGACGGCGGCGTGGGGGAGGTTGCTCTGATCGAAGCCGTGGCCTTGGTCGCGGACGACGATTTCGAGCCGGTCGGTGTACACACGATAGCGAATCGTGACCAGGCGGTCGGTCTGGTGCCGGTTCCCCCACTCGATCGCGTTATGGGCCATCTCCATCACGGCCTGACGCAAATGCATCACCTGATCAGGATCGAGGGGTGTTTCCTGGCAGAGGTGGATCAGGAATTCGTTGAGGTCGTTGAGAAGCGTGATCTCGCTGTTGAGTTCGACGTGGATCTCGCCTTGAAGGTCCGAACGGTCCATCTCCGCCCGCCATGCGCAAGCCGTATCGATCGCCGAATAAAGGTCGTCGATGCCGTAGGGTTTGGTCAGGTAGGCGTTGGCGCCGACCCGGAATCCGTGAATCCTATTGACGACGTCGGTAAGTGCCGTCAGCATCACGATCGGCGTGAGCATGGTGGCCCGTTCGGTTCGAAGTTTGCGACAGACGTCGAACCCGGTGATGTCCGGGAGCATGAGGTCGAGCAGGACGACGTCGGGCTTCCACTTACGGGCTTCTTCGAGGCCGGTCATACCGTCCCCGGCGACCACGGGGTCGAATCCGCGGAGCCGCAGCATGCTGGAGACCATCTCCGCCTGTTCCGGGTTATCTTCAACGATAAGAGCCATGGCCATCGCGGGTTGCTCCTGGCCGGGCCGGATCGTTAAGGCCGATCAGCCCGTCGAGATCCCGGCGTCGATCCAAACCTGAACCGACCGCTAGTTCACCGTTCCGGGTAGAAACCCGGCTTAACCCCTCAGACGTGTAATTCGACGACGTCGGCTTCGTGAAGCTCATGGTCGCGCTTGACCGTTTGCCCCTCGAAAACGCCCGTCCCCCATATTCGGGCGAACTTCAGCGATTGCTCGAAGTCGCGATGAACCTCGCGGGCGAGATCCAGAACCGTGCTTCCCAACGGGATTATGAACGGCTTTTCCCGATCCGCCGGCTTTCCCGGGACTTTTGTATAGACACGAAGGACTCCTAATAGATCGTACGAGGCGCGACGCATGACGTCCAGACCCTCCCGGGTCTTCGCCGAGACGGAAAGCATGGGAAATCGCGTGCCAAAGTACTCTCGCATGAAGTCAAGTCGATCGTTCGCGCCATCGGCATCGGACTTGTTCGCGACCAGCAGAGTCTTGACGTGCCGCACGGTTTCGTCCTCGACGTCGAACGGCAATTCCCCGACCAGTTCCGTATGCGATTGCGCGAGCCGGGCGAGTACGGCGTCCGCTTCCTCGATCAGGTCGTCGCTCTCCAGATCCAGGACCAGCAACGCGGCGTCCGCGGAGCGAATGACGCCAGGAATCCACGGCTCGAAAAAATCGGCGGAGACCGCCGGCAGGTCGATGAGTTGCATGCGGACGTCCTCCCATTTCATGATTCCGAGATTGGGAGCCCTCGTCGTGAAAGGATAGGACGCGACTTCGGGGTGAGCGTTTGTGACGGCCGCAAGGAGCGAACTCTTGCCGCAGTTCGGCCCGCCGATCAGGACGACCTGACCCGCGCCTTCGCGCGGCACGCGGTGACTGACCCCTGATTTCTTGGCCCCACCCTTCGTGCCTTCGATCTCGTCCTTGGCGCGACTGATCTTCTGCTTGAGGTCGGACTGGAGCTTCTCGGTCCCCTTGTGTTTGGGGAGGAGCCGGAACAGTTCCCGAAGCTTTTCGAGACGTTCGGCGGGGGTGCCGGCCTTGCGGTATTCTTCCTCGGCCTTGCCATATTGCGGAGGGAGGTTGGCGGGCATCCCGGGGCGAGTCTCCAACGGACCGATCGTGCGAGTCTGACGTCGGCTGAAACTAGCCGGTCCCTCGCTTCGAATCAAGGAAAAGCCGG
>JAYUFP010000863.1:0-3316 GCA_043738665.1 Isosphaeraceae bacterium | reverse complement strand
TGTTTTGCCGCCCCATCGCGTGCAGTGAGAAGAAGGCGAACTTGTCCAGAGTCCACAGGTAGAGAAACTCTGAGCTGCGCTGTGCAACGAAAATGGAGACGCATACGGTCACGAGGAAGACCGTCAGTGGGCGTCTTCGGGCGTTGATCCGGTCCCAGGTTCCGGAAAGGCTCCGGTAGTTCTTGCGGTACTCCCGGTCGCGCCGAGCTTCTTCGCGGCGGAGTTCGTCGGCGACGCGCTCGGCATCGTGGAACCTCGGATCATCGGGGTTCTGGAGGAAGACGGCGAGTTCTTCACGGCCTTGCTTGAGGTGATCCTCGTTGATCACCCAAATCGCCCAGCCGTCTTTGCCGGCGATCGGCTTCGAACTGATCCCCTGGGAGAGCAAGTAGTCGCCGAAACGTTCGGGATCGACGTTCGAGGGGAGGGTGCCGATTTGTCGCACCGCGACGTCCTCTGACAGGGCCGGGGGTTGGGGGTTCGGGGCGGTTTCATCTTACCCGCACGAACCGGGCCGCGGGAGGGGTTTCGGCACTCGGCGGCGTGCCGCTCGCTCAGATCGCCAGGGCCGTTTCGTTTTCGATGGACCGACTTGCCCGATGCCCGATGGTCAATGACCGAGGGATCCGGGCGAGATCGCGGGCCGATTTCTTGGTCATTGACCGTCGAACAGCGGGCATCTTGACAACTCCGCGTCGAAAACGAAACCGCCGTACTCAGATCGGGAGCAACTCGAGCGTCCGCTTCACGAACGCAGCCGCCGCCGCGAGGCTGTCCGCGGGAGACGACTTCATCTCTTGCGCTCGCTCGAAGGCCCGGAGATGGGCGACGTCGAGAAGGCCGGGCCGGACGTAAAAGTTTTCGCAAGCGAGCAGGAGGCAACGGAGCCCAGCCTCGCGATACCCTTTCGAGTAAACCAGGGCGCGGAGGCAGCAGAACATCGCCTCATAGCTGAGGAACGTCACATCCGAGGCGTCTCCCTGGCCGGTGGCGTTGATGTTCGCGGCGCCTTCCAGGCGGTCGCCCGCTTTAGCCAGAAGGCTGCCGATGCGGTCGGGAGCGTCCTTGTCCTCAAAGAGGTAAGGGGTTTCCAGGCATTTCTTCAGAGTGTTGACGATCGCCATCGCGGGTGCGTCTCCGGTCGGACGTGACAAAGGAGGTTCGGCGTCTGCCGATTCTCTTACTGTGAAACGCCCGAATTCCCAGTGCCTTTTGTTTCCGATTTCGCGGCGGGGGGGGTCGTCTCACCCGCCTTCTTCGTCGCGTCTTTTTCTTGACCCTGACCTCGCCCTTTCGCGGCCGGGGCGGGGATGGACGGCGGAGACGGCGGCGTCGGCGTACCCCCGGGATTGGGCATCCCGGCGAGCGGACGCGCGTCCGGTGGCCGCTCCACTTTCGCTCCCGGCGGCGTCGGCCGATTCATGCCGATCCGACCCATCTGGCCGCTCTCCGCCAGCATCGCGATCGACGCCGGCGTGCAAATATTGACCAGCGGGGCGGGGTAAATCCCAAACCCCAGTGAGACGGCGGTCGCAAGGATGATCGACACCTGCACCGAGGACGGCGGCTCACGGAACGCCGTCCCCGACTCGTTCCGCAGGAACATCGCTTTCAAGACACGTACATAATAGAATGCCGAAACCACACTGTTCATCAACCCCAGCGCGACCAGCCACAAGAGCGTGAGTTGGCCGCTGGAAGGTTCCCGGAGCGCTTCCATGAACATCGAGACTTTTCCAAAGAAGCCGGCCAGGGGTGGCATGCCGATCAACGAGAGCATCAACAAGGTGACGCAAGTCGCCAAAATCGGGTGCGACGCGCCCAAGCCGTTGAGATCCTCGATCTCATCGCTCCCCTTATCCCTGGCCATCCAGCAGGCGACGGCGAACGCGCCGACGTTCGCGAATGCGTACGTCACGAGATAGAAGAGCACCGCCCCGGCCGCGGCGCTGCCGTGTGTGGACATCCCCGCGGCGGCGACGCCCACCAGCATGTAGCCCGCGTGGGCGACCGAGGAGTACGCGAGCATTCGCTTGAAGTTTCGCTGCGCCAGGGCCGCGAAGTTGCCGTAGGTCATCGAGAGAGCCGAGAGCACGACGACGACCCCGATCCACCCGGGGGTCGTGATCCCGTCGCGGCCGCTGGCCCAGGGGCCGAGGGCGTGTAGCAAGACCTTCATCAAGGCGATGAAGCTGGCGACCTTCGACCCCGTGGCGATCCACGCGGTGACCGGGGCGGGGGCTCCCTCGTAAGCGTCGGGTGCCCACTGATGGAACGGAACCGCAGCCACCTTGAAACCGAAGCCTACCAGGATCAAAAGGACGGCCGTCACTCCGGCCACGTTGCCCGTGAGCCCTGTCGCCATCGAATCCGAGGACGGCCCCAGGGCCTGATGGATCGCGTAAAGCTGCGTGCTGCCCGTCAGGCCGTAGATCAAGCTCAGGCCGAACAGGAACAGCGCCGAGGAGACCGAGCCGTAAACGAAATACTTCAGCCCGCCCTCGGCGGAACGTTTCTTGTCCTTCTCGAAGGCGGTCGCCAGGTAGAGGCAGATCGTCATCATTTCGAGGGTCAGGAAGAGCGTGAGCAGTTCCTCCGACGCGATGAGGAGCATCATCCCCACCGTCGACCAGAAGATAAGGGCGAAGTATTCGCCCCAGTCTTCCGTGAATGACCAGCTCGTCGAAAGCCAGACGACCAGGGTCAGGAGTGTGGCGAAGAGGAGGTTGAACAGCTCGGTGAGGCGGTCCCCGGCGATCGTTCCGAAAAACAGCGCTGGGTCGGAATTCGAGATGTAATCGTTGCCGGAGGGGTTCAGGAAGTTCCAGAATTTGAAGCCGAACAGCTCGATGTCCTTGGACCCGAGCCCGTAGAGGTTCTCGCGAACGAGCAGCGGAATCAGGCTGACCGCCAGGCAAAGGAGCGACCCGATGAGCGCGAGCCTGCCGACGGCCACCTTGCGCTGTTCGGCGGTCTTGCCGCGATACGGGCCGAGGTCGAACGCCAGCATTACCAGGCCCCAGACCGCGAGGACGGCCTCGGGGGCGAGGGCGGCGAAGTCGTATAGGTTGACGGTCTGAGGGGCGTCGGGAGGCATCGGCTCGAACCCTTGCTGGCGGCTTGTTGCGTTGGACCAAGGAGAACCGGATTTCGTCTCGACGCGACGGGAGTCGTCCGCGAGAGACGGTCTGAAAGCCTGGAGTTTCGCGGTCTTACCTTATCCGGAGAGACTGTCGTAACGGTCGACGTCGGCGACGTGCCAGCGGCGGTAACAGAGAAGGATCAGGCCGATGCCGACCGCGACCTCGGCGGCGGC
>JAYUFP010000862.1:0-10014 GCA_043738665.1 Isosphaeraceae bacterium | reverse complement strand
CTCGCACCCTTCGCGGGAAAGCCCCGGGCTTCGCGCGGCCTGGACCCCCGTTTTCGACAAGCACCGCGTCGACCTCGTCTTGCAAGGTCACGACCACGCTTACCTGCGCACTTACCCGTTGCGGGGAGGCCGGCGCGTCTCCAGCGCCGCGGGAGGGACCGTGTACGTCGTCTCGGTCTCCGGCGACAAATTCTACGACCAACGTCCCGCCGAGACCACCGAAGTCGGCTTCACCCACGTCTCGACGTATCAGACGATCGACCTGAAATCGATCGAGAATCGCTTGATTTATCGATGTTTCGATGCCGAAGGCCGGGAACGGGACGCCTTCACGATCGAGAAACCGGCCGGCAGCTTGGTCGCGGTCCCTTAAGTTCGCAATGACACGCCACGGAGGCAATCAGCCATCCGCGACTCGTTCCCGCGGAGGACCGTGGGAACGAGCTTGCCGCCACCCCATTGAACTTCACTGGTTACGGTTTGGCGTGGATCGCCGCGCGGATCTTGTCGCCGCGCCTTTCGATCACCATCTTGCCGTACAAGAACCCGAAATAGGCGACCCAGGCGACGGTGAGCCAGCCCCGCCAGTCGAACGGCGTTCGTCCTTCGACCTGCTCAGATCGGGGCATGGGGCGATTCCTCGCGATGGAGCCTGGCCCACCAGCGCTTGGCCGCGCGGTGGACGCGGTCGGGTTCCAGGCCCGTCATGCAAGGGTGTCCGGCCAGCGGGCAGACCTTCTGATGGCACGGACTGCATGCGACGGGGTTCTTCAAGACGAGCGAACGCCGTGACCAGGGCCTCCACTGGCCGACGTCGTTCGTCCCGCTGAAGAGGATCACCGAGGGGATTCCCGCCGACGCCGCGATGTGCGACGGCCCGGAATCGGCCCCGATAAACAGGTCGGCACGTTCCAGTAACGCGGCGGTCTGCGTGACCGAGAGGCACCCCGTCCAGTTCGCGAGGTTTTCGTGAAGTGCGAGCGTCGCGGCGGCATCGGCGTCGTCGGCACCGCCGACCACGACCACGCGCCAGCCTTCGGCCAGAAACCGACCGATCAAGGTTTTCCAGTGTTCGATCGGCCAGCGCTTCGCGGCGGTCCCCGCACCGACGTGCGCCGCGAGGATCGGCGCGGATTCGCCGAACCGCCCGGCGTGCAGCCAGTCGGGTTCGTCCCAGCCTTCGTTATTGTGCTGTGTCGAAACGGCGGTTTCGGCGACCGTCCTCGTCCGGGATGAAAATGCCTTCAGCGTCGCCTGCCTCGGGACGACCTGGACCGAACAAGGTTCAGGCAAGAGGTCGGGCCAGGAGGCCTGGAGCCTGGTCGCGACCTCGATCCGATCGGCGTCGCTCGCGTTCACGAAAACCCGCGCCGGTCCGTCGGCCGGAACTCCGAGGGTTTCGAGGAGGGCGAGACGGGACTGGACCTCGTGACGTCCGGGCTCCCATTCGGCGACGTCGGTGAGCAAGAACGCGCCCCCGCCCATCGCCCAGCCGGCCCGCCGTGGAATTCCCGCGAGCGCGAGCACGGCCACGCTCAGCACGTCGCCGCGGACGTCGATGCCCAGGTCGTAGCGTCGGATCCTCAGGGCTCGCCCCAGCGACCAGACGGCCGAAAGCATCGCCCAGCGCCCCTTGGTCCGCTCGAACCAGGTCTTCTCGGCGATGTGAACGCGGTCGACGTTTGGGTCGGATTCGAAGACCTCGTGGTTGCTCGACGACGCGAGGACGTCGATCACGGCCTCGGGATACGCCGCTCGGAGACGCGCCACGAGCGGGCTCGTGAGCACGGCGTCGCCGAGATGGTCGAGCTGCACCAGGAGAATCCGTTGCGGAAGATCCACCCGCGTCGCGGGGCGGGCCACGCGATAGAGCCGCATTCCGGCCGCGCCCATCACGTCGAGCGCGCGGACCGAGATCCGCCAGCGGAGCTTGCTGTAGCGATAACGTCCCAGCCGGACGGGCCGGGGCACGGGGAGGCCGACAAGATTAGCGAGCGACGTCATCATAGACCTCCGCCGTTCGCCGGGCCACTTCCGTCCACGAATAATTCGAACGCACATGCGAGGCGAGCGTCGGGTCCGGTCCGTTTTCCCAGGCCCAAGCGAGCGCGTTCGCCACCTCTCGCGGATGATCGGGCCGGGCGTAGTGAACCCGATCGCCGAAATACTCGCGAGCCGAACCATAGGGCGTGACGACCACGGCGCGGCCCGACAAGGCCCCTTCGAGCGCGGCCAGGCCGGGAGTTTCGAACCAGCTCGGCAAGGCGACCACCCGCGACGCGGCATAGGCGGATGCCAGGAACGGGTCTTCGTGAGCGACGGCCCGGTGCCAGGTCACGAACCCTTTGCCGGCATCCCGGCACGTCTTGCGATAAGCCTCAGATCCGGGAGGGGCGTCGCCGATCACAACGAGGGGCGTCTCCAACGCGCGAATCGCCTTGATGAGCCCGAGCACATTTTTTCGGGACTCGATCCGGCCGACGTACAGGACGAATTCACCCGTGCCGTAGGCCTCTCGGAACAATTCCGGGGCGGCGTCGGCAAATCGTGCTTCGACGCCGTTGGGGACGACGTGGATCTTTTCAAGATCGGCGCCGAATGTCGCGACGAGTTGTCGGGCCTCGGCCTTCGAGTTCGGCAGAACGGCGTTGGCCAGGCCGAGCAATTCGCGACGCCAGCCGAATCGGCCGGCGAACGCCCGTTGAGCGGCCCATTTGACGACGTCGAAGGCGGCCCGTCGCCGGCTCGGTGCCAGCGCCGCGAGCGATCGCGGGTCGTACCAGCAGATCGGAGAAAGGACGACGGAGACGCCCCGGCAACGCGCGACGCGAGCCAGTTCCAGTCCCTCGCGCGACATTCCGAAGAGGTGGAGCAGCCGGGCGTTTTCGAGGCGGTCGACCCACGGACTGAACGGCCGGACCGGGAGGCCGAGGGCTTCGAGTTCGACGGCCGTCCGCACGAGTTGATTCTCACCGCCGCCGGGGGCCTGGAAGACGTGCGAAGGCGAGTGGAGCAGCACAGCCCCTGCCGTCGCAGGTTCCGCGGCCTTTCGAGCGAGCCAGCCCGCGGCCTCGTCGGCTTTTGTCTCGTCATTGAGTGCGGTGAGGGCGGAAGTCATGACGCGAGCCTCTCGCGTTGCTCTCGGCCGTGCTTCCAGAGGCGAAGGCCGCGCTTCACGCGGTCCGCGAGCGATGCCGCCGGGAGTTCGTTGAGAGGTGTGACCGTCTCCCAATCGAGGGCCGAACGGACCGCCGCCCTCAGGCTTAACGGGCGGAGGATCGGCGTCGGCAACGGGATCTCGGCGCGGGGCGATCGGCGCTCGTACGCGAGCTGATCGAGGCGGAGCGTCGTGCGAGGGCTTTCGACGGGCACCCGCGCGACATGGCTTCCGCGGACCACTTCCAGACCGATCGGGTACTCGGCGTTCCACTCTTCAAACTGGATCTCGAACCCGCCCTCCCCTTTGTCGATCAACGACCACGCCCGTTGCGCACGCCAGCGCCACCAGAGAGCGAACTCGGAGAGCGTGACACGCCAGACCAGCGGGCGGCCGACGATCTCGGCCTCGAGCGCGGCGAGGATCTCCGGATACCGGGCCAGCCTCCGCTCAGGATGGCCGTAGACGAACGCCGGCTCACACGCGTCGATCTTGGCGCGGACGACCGACGTGAGATGGTCGGCCACGGCGCGGCCCCTCGTCGCTCCCGCGTCGAAGAAGATCCCCTCGCAGACCGGGTGGATCGGCACCTGCAGAACCTTCGAGAACCGGTCGCCAACCCACGGGAAAAACGGCAGGTCGTCGTAACCGAGCTGAAAGTCCGACGAGTAAACGTACCCGAGTTCTTCAATCACCCGATCGAGCCCGTGGTTCCACCGCCCGTGCGGCGCGGCGAACCCGAGTGGTTCAAACCCGGATTCGACAAGGACGTCGTGCGCCCTCGAAAGGTTCCGCCGGTTCGCCTCGGGGTCGCGATAGATGACGTGGAAATGGCCGTGCGACTGGGTATCGAACCGGAGCAAATCCTGCAAGACGCCAGGGTGCTCGCCATAGGCGTGGGTGCTCACGAAATGCGTGCAGCAGTCATCGACCCGACGGCGAGCGCGGGCGAAGCGGGCGTAGTCGTCGAGGTGGGTCTCGTCGAGATCCGCCCGGAAATTGAAGGCGGAGTGGTACGGGAACGGGTACGACGAGAGCCGCGCCCAGACCCCGCCCGAGGCGACGACGTTCCGGCGAATTCCATCGACAAGACGCTGGCGGATCGCGGCCTTGTTGTTGCGGCCGACGCGTTCGCAGACGTCGACGCCCGGCAATTCCCAACGCGCGAGGGTCGCACGGGTGTCGATCAACGCCAGGAATGGGTCGAGCGCCTCGTCCTTTCGGAAGTCGTCGATATCGATCGCGACGTGCTCGGCCGAGAGCCTGGATCGGACCTTGGCGGCCGAGACGCGCCTGCCGTCATACAGCACGAACCGCCCGCCGCGGAACGCCAGCGGGTGGGGGTCGGGCACATGACGAAACGGCACGCCCTCCTGGCCGAGCGCCAGTTCGAGGCCGGGGGGGGTGTCCCACAGCAAGAGTGGCAAAACGGGAAGCGACGAGGGCTTCGGCGGATGATAACTCAACGGAGCTCGCCTCCCATCGGACCGGGGACCCGCGCGGTCCAGAGCGTCAGCAGACGAGTACGGGGGAACCGCCGAAAGAGTCGGGATTCCGCCTCTTCGGGTCGAAGCAGGTAAGAGACGCTCACGTTTTCAAAACCCGCGCTCTCCATCACTCGGGCGAACCTGCCGGTGCAAAACCAACGCTCGCGAACCGGCCCATTCCCCGGATACATCCAGCGCCCGCGTTTGGTGTCGATCCACTTCACCGCCAGGTTCGGCAGCCAGGGACGCTTCGCGTTCAACGAACACGCGTTCTTGTCGATGACCGCCACCACACCGCCAGGCCGCGAGACCCGGAAGACCTCCGCGAGCGCGGCATGATCGGCGGGAAGGTGCTCGAACACTTCAACGGCCGCGACGGCGTCAAACGTCCCGTCGCGAAACGGCAGGCGTAGGGCGGAGGCCCGCACGCAATCCAGCCCCCTCGCGCCGGCGAGCATCGCCCCCGAAAGGTCGAGCCCGACCACGCGTGTTCCCCTGTCTGCCAGGCGTGCCGCGAAACGTCCTTTGCCGCAACCGAGGTCGAGAATCTTGCCGGATCGCAACGAGCCGAACGCGCGCCGGATGGCGTCGAGGCGGACGTCTTCGGCGGTCACTTCGTGCTTGAACCGCGCATGGAGTGTGTCGAACCGGGAGCGAACTTCCGCCTCATATTCGGCGGTGAGCAGAGTTCGGTTCATGACGCCGCCCCCCGCGCCCGGAGTAATTCCCTGTGCTTCCAGTGCCGGACCGCGACCGAGAGTCCCGACAAGGCGCAGAACGCGAACCCCTCGACGCCGTCGCGAAACCCTTGCAGGCCGATGTAGAGCTTCGCGAAGGTCCAGGCGGGACGCAGGTAGAGGTCGGACATCGTGAACGTCCGCCCTTCACGGAGGAACTTGATCGCTTCCAGAGTCGTGTATTCGTTGATCTTCCTCAGGAAGGTCTGCATGTCGGGGATCGTGCGGTGCTGGAGGTGGGCCTTCAGTCTGCCGGTTCTGCCTTCGAGGTCGACGGTTTCGTGGACGGTGCCGACCCAGCGGCCTGAACCTCGGCGGAAGAGTCGCAACGGGAGGTCGTTTTGCGTCCCCGAGAAGCGGAACGGGC
Source organism: Isosphaeraceae bacterium (assembly GCA_043738665.1). Lineage (GTDB taxonomy): Bacteria > Planctomycetota > Planctomycetia > Isosphaerales > Isosphaeraceae > JAYUFP01. The sequence continues at coordinate 4,266 of JAYUFP010000862.1, read as the reverse complement.
GACCGAGGATGATGCTCCGGATGGGGACTCGGTATCCCGAGACCTTGGCGTCGGGATCGGACGTGACGCGGCGGATCTCGGTGGCGAGTTCGGGGGTCGCGCGTTCGTCGGCGTCGATCGCGAAGACCCAGTCTCCCGAGGCCAGGGCGAGTGCGGCGTTGCGCTGGCTGGCGAAGTCGTCGAAGGTCCGGATTGCGACGAGGTCGGCGCCGCTCTGCGCGATCGACTGGGTCTCGTCGCGACTGGCGCGGTCTACGACGACGATCACCTCGTTGGCCCAGTTCACGGTCTGGAGGCACTGGGGGAGGTTCCGCGCTTCGTTCTTGGCCAGAATGAGGACGGAGATCCGCGCGTCAGGCACGGCGGGCCTCCTTCGCCTTCCCGGCCAGGGCGACCACGGCCCGCGCGGGGTAGTAAATGGTGTAAGCGAGCAGAGCGGCATCGAGCCGGCCGACCGCCGCCAGGACGATCCAGAGGTGCCAGCGAATGTCGGCGTGGCCTGCTAGCCGCGCGACCTGCTTTACGAAGGAGGGGCGTACCGGCCGACTGTTCGCCTTCCGTTCGTTTTGGGATGCGAAATTTACGCTCGACCCGACGTAAAATACGTACTTGCCCATCGCATAAGCCATTCCAACGAGAAGCCAAACCGGCCGGCCGGTTCTGTGGAAGGCGGCCCAGGCGATTCCGGCGTGCAGGAGCATGTCGCAAAGCTCGTCGAGCCAGGCGTCGAGGTGGCGGCCGAATTCCGAGGCCGTTCCTTGAAGCCGGGCGAGGTGGCCGTCGGCCGTGTCGAGAACGAGCGCAAGAGCCATCGCGGCGGCCACGGCCGGGTTTCCGTACCAGGTCGGCGGCGCGAACGCGACTAACCCTGACGCCCCGATCATTAACGACGAAGCGGCCAGCGTGACGGCGTTCGGCGTGACTCGCGAGGGGCAGAGGATTTTCGCGAGCCATCGGGCCGGGTCCAGGGCCCAGTATTTTCCGAGCGGCTGGTAGCTCTGCCGGCGCCTCATCTCGTCGTCGGCACCCTGGAGACCGCCGGGCCGGTCGAGCCGCCAATAGACGGCGGATTCGGCGTCCTTCCCGCGTTTCAAGGCTCTTCGGAGCCGGTTCGCGTCGTAAAGCCGGTCGGTTCGAAGGACGACGGCATCGGCAGGCGGGGGGCCTTCGGTGACAACAAGCGGCTTCGAGGACGCGTCTGCCAGGACGGCTTCGGCGACGTCGATCAGGTGATCGAGCACGCGACGACCCTGAACGAGTTCGTGGGCGTAGACACCCTCAGGTCCGCAAGGGCGGGCGTCGATCACCAGTCTCGGGTTATTCGCCCTCGTCGCCATCGCTCGCCTGCCTCCTTGCCTCGCGAGATCCACCGACACTGCCATCAACCCGATTCACCGACCGCCGGGGCGACTCCTTCGCTCCCGGGGCCGGCTTTGTTTTCTTGACGAACCGTTACCAGCGGAACCGCTCGAAATACGCCTCTTGACGGGTGTTCCACGAACCTTGGCCGACGGCCAGCGCCCGCCTCGCCTTGATGACCGGGCCGAGTCTTCGACATGCCTCGACGAACGCCCTCGGGAAACCCGCGCCTCCGGGCGTCAGTCCCTTCGCGAGTCGCAACGGCAGCCAGGCCAGGTGTCCGAGCAATCGGCGTCCGCTGAGATTTTTCCAGGCGAAAAGCAAAGAATTCCGCGCCGCCAGTTCGTCGCATCCGGACTGGCCGAAGGCGGGGCCGAACGAGCCGAAACCGCGGTGATAGGCGATCGACTCCGGGACGTAATAGCCCGAATATCCGGCCATCCAACCTCGGAATCCAAGGTCAAGGTCTTCGATCCGGCCCGGAAAGTACAACGGGTCGTAACCGCCCAGACTCAAAAACTTGACCCGATCGACGGCGAGCACGGGGCCCGCGGCGGCGGTCAAGTCGGCCTTTGTCAGGATGTTCTCATGTCCCCAAACGCGCGACATTCCTTGAACGAGGCCGAACCGCGTGCGAACGCGGGTTCGCATGCCTTCGTAAACGGTGCCCTCGAAGTCCCAACAGAGCGGCGCGGAGAAAAGGGCGTCTTCGTGGGAATCCATGGCGTTGATGAGAGGCGCGACGGCGTTCGCGTCAAGCTTGACGTCGTTGTTCAGCAACAGGACGACGGGCTCGTCGACCTTCGCGAGAACCGCGTTGAACGAGGCCAATCCGCGGTTGGGTTCCTGGAAGACGTTCACTCCGGGCCAGTTCGCGGCGAGAGAGTCGAGTGAATCGTCATGTGAATCGTTATCGACGACGCTCACGCAGCAGGCGATGGGGGCCGATTCCGCCGCCTTGACGACGGAAGGCAGGCACTCGTCCAGCAACGCGCGGCCGTTGTAATTCAAGACCAGAATGTGCGTGCGGTCGGCTCCCACGGGGTCCATCCCTCGGGCCAAACCCGTCCGTATTTGATCGTGTGAATCGTGAGGAAACGCCCAACCCGTCTTCGGCCCGGGCCGGGCCGTTGCGTACGATACGGCGGCCCCCGGGATCGGTCAACCCCGTTCGCGGCGAGGCTTGGAGATCGAGAAAACCTCGATCTCGATCCTCCCTTCGTAGGGTGGGTCAGCGCGGCGCAACCCACCACGCGTGGCCATGTTGACGCGTCGTGGGTTGCGCTTCGCCGACCCACCCTACCGGGAGTATTCCTTAGCCCGCCGGCGTGTAAGTCGAGCCCCGGAGCGACTCCAGCAGCTTCTTCGTGGCCTTGATGCCCTGCGGCTCGGGGAACCGGGAGCCTTCGTACTCGATGCCGACGTACCCTTTGTAACCCGCGTCGGTCACAATCTTGAGAATCCGGGCGAAATCGAGGTCGATCTCGTTCCCCTTCTCGTCGAAGTTGTAGCTCTTGGCCGAGACCCCTTTGGCGGTCGGCATCATCCGGGCGATCGCGTCGTAGATGTCGATCGTGTACCGGCCCTGTCGGTTCTTGGGGAAGTTGCCGAAGTCGGGCAGGGTGCCGAAGTTGTCCTTACCCACGGCCTTGATCAGGGCGAGCAGGCAGTCGGGGTCGCTCGACGGCCCGCCGTGGTTCTCGCAGATGACATTGATCTTGTGCTGGGCGCCGTATTCGGCCAGCGCGGAGCAGCCTTCGGCGGCTGTCTTGGTGTTCGTGGGGCTGTAATTGCTTCCCGTGTTCACGCGAATCGAGTGACAGCCGAGTGCCGCCGCGGCGTCGATCCATTTCTTGTGGTTCTCGACGGCTTTGTTCCGCTCCTCGGTCTTCTCGGTGGAAAGGTCGCCCTCGCCGTCGATCATGATCAACACGCACGTCACGCCGTTGTCCTCGGCCCGCTTCTTGAGGTCTTTCAGGTAAGCCGAGTCGTGCGCCTTGTCCTGGAAAAACTGGTTGACGAACTCGACGCCGTCGATCCCGAAATCTTCCCGGGCGATCTTGGGGAAGTCGAGATTGGTGATCACTCTGCCGAATTCCTTCTCCGACTCACCGCCGCGATTAAAGAGGGCCTTGTTGATTGACCACTCCGCCAGCGAGATCTTGAAGTCGCCGATCTTGCCCGGGGCGGGCTTGCCGGTCACGTCGGCGGCGATCGCCGCGCGGGGGTCGAAACCAAGTCCGAGCGCCGCGGCACCCACCAGTGAGCCTTGGACGAAGTCGCGGCGGGTCAGGATCGAGTCAACCATCGTGATGTTCCCCTGGGTGAGTTTCGTGTGGAATTCGTGACGGAAAATGAAAACGTACTCAAGCGTAAGCGACGCCCCTGGCCTGTAACCCGCCCTGAAGCGCCCGTGCCGCGTCTCCGAACCGTTCGGGACCGGTGAAGCCGCTGCTCTGCTCGGCGATCACGAGATGGGGTTCGAGGACGCAATACCCGTCGAAGCCGTGGGCCACCGCGTCGGCGATCCGCTGGGCGATCTGGCCTTCGCCTTCTCCGGCGGGGACGTTCTTGTGGATCTTGGTGTCGTAATCCTTGACATGGAAGTGGACGACCCGAGAGCGGAGGAGACTCCACGCCTCGTCGATCGGCTGGCCGACTTCCAGGTAGTTCGCCGGGTCCCAGGCGTGGCCGAGGCTGGGGGCGTCGATGGTTTCGAGGATCTCGAGCACTCGCGTGGCGGTGTCTCCGTAGATCCCCTTCTCGTTTTCGAGGAAGAGTGTGATGCCCCGGTTCGAGGCGCGGCGGGCGAGTTCGGTCATTCGCGACATCACTTCGTCGCGGACCGACGCGGGGTCTTCGCCGGGGATCATGTAGAAGCTGAAAATGCGGATTCTGGGGGCGTCG
>JAYUFP010000861.1:0-10021 GCA_043738665.1 Isosphaeraceae bacterium | reverse complement strand
GATGGCCGCGAACATCTTAACGACGCACTCGCTGAGAAACGGGGCGTCCTTTTGCTCTGCAACCACTTCGGCTCGCACATGATGCCCGCGCACTGGCTTTACCGCGCAGGCTATCCGTTACGTCTCTTCATGGAACGCCCCCGCCATATTTCCAAATTCTTGTCGAGTCAGTTCGATAGCGAGGGTTCGACTGGCCAGAAGAAGCTATTCATTTCGAGGAAGGCGAACCCGACCGAGGCCGCCGGCTCGATCATGCGTGCGGCGCGAGTCTTGAACGCCGGAATGGTCTTGATGATCGCCGGGGACGTTCGCTGGTCGGGTCCGCAAAACTCGCCTGCCGAGTTTCTTGGGCGGCGATACACGTTCTCGAACACCTGGATCAAGCTCGCCTCGATGTCCGGTGCGGCGGTGGTCCGCGTCTTCTGCCGAATCGAGGACGACGGGTCCTTCACGCTCGAATTTCACCCGCCTTACCATATTCCCAAGGGCGATCATGACCCGGAAGCCGCAGCTAACCTGGTTCAGGATTTCCTCAGGGCGGTGGAACGCGAGGTCGAACGTTATCCCGCCAACAGCAACGAATACTTCTTTTGGAACGAGCTCGAGGCGGAGGCTGCGACGTCGGCTTGAGCGTTAGGGTTCCAGGCGGATTCGGCCTTGTGAGAACTGCCTCGACAGGGTACATCAACCCCTGTTTCGCCGCCCTCCGCAGACCGTTGCGAAGGGGGCCGGCGAGGTGGAGTATCGGTGTTGGAGGCCGATGATGGGTGAGGACTCTGAACCTTCAAAGCTCCGCCGTCTGCTTCAGCAAGCTTGGCCGTGGTTAATTCTCTCAACTCTCGTCGCGGTCGCGGCGTGGCATGCCTTCGACTTCCCCGACGATCTCGACGTCGAATTCCCCAAGGTCGCCCGTCCCACCTTCAGCACTCATCCGCCCGCCGTCTACCGCCTTGCAGAGCCCGGCGACACCCTGGACCGCATCGGCATCTATCTCTCGTCCCTCGCGATCGTGGTTTCCATCGTTGGATTTTGCCGTGGCGCGACGCGTCGTCCATGGTCCGCCGCTCTGGCCGTGTCGATAGCCGTATTCTGGTACTCCGCCAACCCGGCGCGGGGCCTTGACGGCTGGCATGGCATGGGTTGGTCGACGGTCCTCGATTCCCAGACGCCCCGCTTACTTCGAATCGGGCTCTTGGGATCGGCCGGAGTGCTCTCTTGCGTCATAATCTGGGGCCTGTGGCCTTTACTGAGCGATCCGAGCAAGTTACCTGAGATTTGCCGCACGCGACGTGTGAGAGGACTGCTTTTGATGGCGATCGCGCTGGCGATCCTCCGACTGATTGGCCTCAACGGAATCGAGCCCGCCGGCTACTGGCCGCGTTGCGCGTTTGTAGGGGCGCTGGTCGTGTTCACGGCGGCGCTTTTGAGGATGTCGTCGCCGTTACTCGTTCCCCGCAAGACACGGCTCGTCATCGCCTCGGCGGGGGTCGCCGCATGGTATGCCTTGGTCTTGGCGGGGATCTGGTTGACCTGGTACCACCGGCCGCTCGACCGTTTGCGAACCGTGGTTCCCGGGCGGATTTACATGAGTGCAATGCCGACATCGTCCGGTCTCGAGATCGTACAGAAGCGTCACCATTTCAAGACGATCATCAACCTCTTTCCCGAGGACACGGAATTCCGCAGTCCGCGATTGGATCAAGAGTTGCGCTTCGCGAAGTCGCACGGAATTACTTACTACGGAAGCCCGACCGAAGTTGCGAAGTCGAACGAATTTCTCGATCTGACGCTGAAACTCGCCCGGGACCCCGACGCCTGGCCGATCCTGGTTCATTGCCACGCCTGCATGGACCGAACCCCCGCGTGGGTCGGCATCTATCGTTATGTTGTCGAAGGCTGGAAGCTCGACGACGTTTTCCGGTTTATCGAAGAACACCGTGGTTATCGCCCCAAGGCGTCGGTCACGCTTCTGTATAACCGCGTCTTGCCGCGACTCGCCCCGGCTCGCCACGAAGTCGATCCGACCGCCGCCCTGCTGCAAGGCTGTGCGAAGGGGACTCGAGACCCCTATTACACTCAGCTCGAAGCCGAGCTCAAAGGCGCGAACCGGGAAGCCCTGTCGGATGTCCTTGGGGAATCGGATGCGGCCGCGTTGGGCGGCTTACCGAGCTTGACACCACGCCGATGAACGCTACATTACCTGTGAATCCTCCGTGTTCGACGCCCTACTCGACCGGCTTTGCCATCATGACTCCTCGGATCTCCCTGAGTTCGGCGTCGGAACGGACGACCACCCCCGCAATCAGCGTCTTGATGAAGATGGCGCTTGCAAATCCCGAATTGATCTCGTTGGCCGCGGGGTTCGTGGATCAGGCGACGCTCCCGGTCATTCCGACCGCGAAGGACGTCGCCGGGCTGGCAAGCCATCCCGCGGAAGCCCGAAGAGCGCTCCAGTATGGAACGACGGCGGGCGACGACGGTCTGCGAGCCAAGCTGCTGACGCTGATCGAGACGAACGAAGGCGTGACGTCGGGGATCTATTCCTCGTTGCTCTCTCGGGTTGTTGTGACGACCGGCTCACAGCAACTCCTCTACCTTGTGGCCGAGGCCTTGCTGGACCCCGGTGACATCGTTTTGGTGGAATCGCCGACTTACTTCGTCTTTCTCGGTCTGCTCGAATCCCGAGGGGCCCGCGCCATCGGCATCGAGACCGACGGGCAAGGGATGAAGCTCGACGTCTTGCAGGACACACTCACACATCTGGAAGCGGAAGGTCAGCTCGGCCGAGTACGGCTGATCTATACGGTGAGTGAGCACTCCAACCCCAGCGGCATCAGCCTGGGTACCGAACGTCGCGGGGAACTGGTCGCGCTCGCCAAGGAGTGGTCCGTCGAGTCGGGACACCGGATTTTTGTCCTTGAAGACTCCGCGTACCGCGGCCTGACCTACGACGGAGCCGAGCCGCCAAGCGTCTGGAGTCATGACTTCGAAGGGGAGACGGTCATCCTGGCGAGGACTTTTAGCAAGACGTTCAGTCCCGGCCTGAAGACCGGCTACGGAGTCTTGCCGGCAAGCCTTGTCGAGCCCGTGTTGCGACTGAAGGGGAATCACGACTTCGGGTCGTCCAACTTCAATCAGGTCGTGCTTTCACGGTTGATCGCCGACGGAAGTTACCAGGAGCAGATTGCGATCCTCGTGGAGCGATATCGTCGCAAACGCGACGTGATGCTCGCGGCGCTTGACGAGTACTTCGGGCCGATCGATGGGGTTTCGTGGACGCGTCCCGCCGGCGGACTCTACGTTTGGCTGACGCTCCCCGAGGAACTCGATACGGGGCTCGCCGGGCCGTTCTTTCAGCGTTGTTTGAACGAAGGTGTCATGTACGTCCCGGGGCTTTACGCCTTCGCCGCAGAACCCGGACCGCCGCCGAGAAATCAGGCCAGACTCTGCTTCGGAGTGCCCGAGGAAGACGCCCTGGTCGAAGGAATCAAACGGCTCGCGGCGGCGCTTGCCGGTTGTCTGACCGCCGTCGGTTAATTCCTCCCCCCTGGCCGACGTACAACGGCCCCGGGGCGCGTTTCGGAAGACCTCAAGCAAGGATGCGGAGGCGCGACGGTGATCCTCGGAATCCTTCAGCGCTACGTCATGGGAGAGGTGTTGCGGGCCTTCGTGCTCGCGCTCCTGACCATGACCATCATTTTCGTGCTCTTCATGGTGATGGCGGAGGCGACCAAATTCGGCCTCACGCCACGCGACATCATGATGCTGGTTCCCTACGTGATCCCGCGAACCCTCCCGTTCACGATTCCGGTTTCGATGCTGTTTTCCGTGACCGTGGTCTATGGAAGACTCGCGTCGGACAACGAGATCATCGCCGTCAAGACCGCGGGCCAAAGCGCGATGACCGTGCTCTGGCCGGCGATCCTCATGGGCGCCGCACTCAGCCTCGGTCTTCTCTACATCAGTCAGGAGGTCATCCCGCACTCGAACACGATGGCCCGCAAGGCGATCTTCAAGAATTTTGAGGACGGGTTCTACAAGTATCTCAAAATCGAGCGCGAGATGAACAAGGCCGAATGGCCGTTCACGATCAAAGTGAGCGACGTCGACCTCGTGACCCGGATCATGTACAACGCCACGTTCAAACACCGCGATAAGTCCGACCCGAATAACCCGCTGGCCTTCGACATGGTCGTGCAGGCTGAGCGGGCCAGGATCATCTTTGACACCGACCACAACCGTGCCTTTGTCTATCTCGACAACAGCGAGTCCTCCGGCGGCAAGAAGAGCGACGACGTCTTCATGATCAACGACAAGATCCTGGAGATGGAGATTCCCGACAAGAGCACGAATCCCGTCGATCCGCAGCTCCAGGAGTGGACCAGCCCGAACATGGTGATCGAGCAAGCAAAACTCCGCCACTTGATCGCCGTCGAACGGAAACGTCAGGCGATCGCCGCCTCGCTTTGGATCGGCTCGGGACGGATCGGCCGGGTCGACTGGTTCCACGTCAACGCCGCGTTCAAGGACTACTCGTTCTGGACCCGCCGGATCAATGAGTTCGAGACTGAGAAGCAATTCCGGATCGCTCAGTCGTTCGGCAGCCTGATGTTCGTGCTCCTGGGTGCTCCGGTCGGGATCATCTTCGCCCGTCGCGACTTTTTGAGCGCGTTCATCACGTGTTTCGTGCCGATCATTCTCCTGTATTACCCACTGATGCTCCTGGGCGTGAACATGGGGAAGGAAGACGTCCTGAACCCGCTCTACACGCTCTGGGGCGGGAATCTGTTGCTCGGTGTCCTCGCGGGGCTCGCCCTCCCGCCGATCATCAAGCATTAGGAGTCGGCCCGGAAATGAGAATTCTCGACCGCGAGCGCTACTGGGCTTTCCTCAAAGCCTACGTCGTCTGCTTCACGTCTCTGGTCGGGCTCTACATCGTGATCGACGCGTTCTCGAACTTCGACGAGTTCACCGCGCGGGCCATCGGGGCGCGCGAACTCGCGAAAGTGATGGGCCGGTACTACCTCGTCCACATGAGCGAGATGTACGACCGGCTCTGCGGCGTGATCGGCATGATGGCCGCGATCTTCACGGTGACCTGGATGCAGAAGAACAACGAGCTCCTGGCCATGCTCGCCGCGGGGATCAGTACGCAGCGGGTCATCCGGCCCGTCATCGTCTGCTCCGTGCTCGTCAGCAGTTTCGCCGTCTTCAATCAAGAACTGATCATGCCGCAACTGAGCGAGGAATTGCAGCGAGACCATGCCGACGGGGGAACTCGCGCCGTCCGCGTCTACACCCGCGAAGATGAGGACCGGGTGGAACTCGCCGGGAAAGAGGCCGACCGGAACTCGCGAACGGTCTTCTTCTTCGACGCCACCCTCCCGTATCGCATCTACGGGACGGTGAAAGTCCTCGGGGCGAAGCAGGCGACGTACATCCCTCCGGACGACACGAAGACGCCTCTCAAAGGGGGCTGGCTGCTCCGGGGGGCGAAGCTCACCCCGCCGCTCGACGACGAGGGATTGAAGAACGGCCCTCTGACGCGACTCGCTCATACGAAGGGATTTCCGCCGACCTTCGGGACCGTCCCCGAACTGGGCGGCGAGACTTACTTCCTCAAGTCGGAGATCACATTCAAGGCCCTCACACGAAGCCGAAGGTGGTATCAGTACGCGCCGACGCTCGACCTCGTCAAGGGCCTCGGCGACCCGGCCAACGGACCTGAAAAGATGGATATCTCCGTCTTCCTGCATACCCGCCTGATCCGCCCCTTGATGGGCCTCGCCTTGCTGTGTGTGACGCTTCCGCAGGTGCTCGGCGGTTACGGCCGAAATATGTTCATCGGCCTGGGGATCTCGTTGGGGACCGCCGCTCTTTTCTATGGGATCGGCTTCATGTCCCAGCACCTCGGCTCGCACGAAGTGATATCGCCGGAGCTTTCCGCCTGGGCCCCGTTGATCGGCTTCGGCACCTTTGCCGCCGCGCGTTGGGGCGCGATCCGGACCTGACGGGCGTCCCATTGCAGGAGGATTGCAAAGTCGTGTTGTCCGGATCGAGGATGCTCAATGGCCGATGGCCGAGAAGACGAGACTCTCACTCGATCATTGGCCATCGATTACCGGCCATACCTGACTTCGCAACCCTCCTGCGTCCCATTGTCAAACACGTGTCCAACGCGGTACGATCTCCGGACACGTCGCGATAGGGTGGATGAAGCGAGAGCCCGGCGGGGTGGTCGTCCGGGCGCGTACACCTTTTCGTCGCGGCGGGAACCAGGCACGACCGAGGAGCCGTCGCGATGAGCGAAACACCCAGGAATGACTGCCCCGATTGCGTCGATGGCGTGTCCCGACGTGAATTCGTCCGCAGGGTCGCCGGAGCCGGGCTTGCCGTCGCAAGCGGTGCGATCCCGATCATCGGCAGTGCGACCCGGGCCTTCGCGGGTCCCAGCCCCAAGTCGACGGCCGAGACGGCGGTCAAGCGCTTCTACGATTCGCTCGACGAGACCCAACGCAAGGCGATTTGCTTCCCGTTCGACGACCCCTTGCGGAACCGGATCAACGCCAACTGGGCGATCACCAAGCCCAAGATGGAAGACATCTTCAAGAAGGACCAGCTCGTTCTTCTTGATGAGGTCTTCAAAGGCGTCGTCAGCCCCGACGGATACGAGCGCTTCAAGAAGCAGATGGAAGACGATGACGGCGGATTCGACCAGTACCACGTCGCCGTCTTCGGAACTCCAGGCAGCGGCGCGTTCGAATGGGAACTGACCGGCCGGCACGTCACCTTGCGGGCCGACGGCGATAGCGTCGCCGGCGCGGCATTCGGTGGGCCGATCATCTACGGCCACGGAGCGGGGGACTCGGTCAAAGGCCTCCCGGGCAACGTCTTTTATTACCAAACGCAGAAGGCCAACGAGGTCTTCAAAGCCCTCGACGGCAAGCAGCGCAAAGCGGCTCTCGCGCCCAAGGCACCCAAGGAAGACGCCGTCGCGATTCAAGGTTCCTCGGGCCACTTCCCCGGCCTCGCCGTGGGCGAACTCGCGGGCGACCAGAAAGACCTCGTCAAGAGCGTCCTCAAGGTCGTCCTGGCGCCATACCGGGAAGAGGACATCGAAGAAGCCATGGGGATCATCAAGGACGGCGGCGGTCTTGACGCATTGCACATGGCCTTCTACGAGTCGAACGACATCGGCAACGACCAGGAGTGGGACGTCTGGCGAGTCGAAGGCCCGACCTTCGTCTGCCACTTCCGCGGCGCGCCTCACGTCCACGCGTATTTGAATATCGCCAAAAAAGCTTGAGCTGATTGGACCTTTGGAGTGCGGGAGCTTGCTCCCGCTTTCACAAACAACGATCCGACAAAGGGCTGGAAATCACAAGATTTCGCCACGCGGCGGGCTCGGCATCATCCCGACGTAGGGCAGGCTTCATGTCACCGCTCGGGAGGTTTTGCCGGATTAATCCGCTCGGTAGGTTTTGCCACGCGACGGGTAATTTGGTGAAATGCATGGGCATCCTCCGCTCGGGTCATTCTCTTTCGGAGCACGCCGCGATGCCCAAGTCGGTCCCCGTCCCGGTGCGTCAGAATCTCTGGGAGCGAGCCTCCCGGGGTGAGAGCGTCGCTTCGCTGGCCGACGCCTTCGGCCTGCCGCCACGCACGGTCCGTCACCTCTTGAAACGCCGCCGTGACCAGGGCCGGCCGGGGTTGATCCCCAGCTATGGCCCGCCCAAGCTCCCGGCCCATGCCCATCCCGAGGCGACCCGCCGGACTGTCCTCGACTTGCGGCGTGACCACCCGACCTGGGAAGCCGAGCTGATCCGGGTCATGCTCGCCGAGGCTCAACCCCAGTTCGCCTGGCCCTCTCAACAGACGATCCGCCGCTGGTTCCGGGCCGCCGGGTTGGCACACGCCCCAGCCGGGCGGAGGCCCGGGGCGTCCGCCGCGCGGGCCGAGTTGCCCCATCAGACCTGGCAGGTCGACGCCTCCGAACACACCCCACTGGCCGACAAGTCCGAAGTCTGCTGGCTTCGGATCGTGGACGAGGCGACCGAGGCCGTCTTGAGGACGGACGTTTTTCCCCCTCGGCTTCTGGACCCGGGTCGACCCCCGCGCCACCCAGACCGCCTTGCGGCTGGCATTCCGGCGGTGGGGGCTGCCCGAGCGGCTGAGGGTCGACAACGGGGCCCCCTGGGGGTCGCGGGGCGACCTGCCCACCGACCTGGTCTGCTGGCTGGCGGGGCTGGGCGTCGCGGTCGTGGCCAACCCGCCGCGCCGCCCCCAGGCCAATGGCGTGGTGGAGCGGGGGCAAGGCGTCGGCAAGCAATGGGGCGAGCCGTGGACGTGCGGCTCGGGCGACGAGTTGCAACGACGCCTGGAGGCGATGGACCGGGTGCAGCGGGAGGTCTATCCGGTCAGGGACGGACAGCCTCGCCTGGCCGCCTACCCGGGCCTGAAGCATTCGGGCCGGACCGACGAGGCGACGCGAGAGGGATCGACCTGGGACCTCCAGAAGGTCTGGGACCTGGTGGGCCTGCATCGGGTGCCAAGACAAGTGGATCGCGGGGCAAGCTCTCGGTGTACAACCGGCCGTACAGCGTGAGATTGGTGTGGGCCCGTCGAAGGGTGTGGGTGGGCTTCGACCCCGTGGAGGGGCAATGGACGTTCCAGGACGATCACGGGCACGAGATCCGTCGCCAAGCGGCCAAGGAAATGAGCCGGGAGTCGGTGTGCGGGATGGAAGTGACCCTTCGGCGAAAGGGAGCCCATGCGGCGAAACCTACCGTTCGGTGAGAGCGAAGAAAAGTTATTCATTAAACATAATTATCCGTCGCGTCGCAAAACCTACCGAGCGGTGACATGAAGCCTGCCACCATGCGAGCGGACTGCAGGCTGAAGCCTGCCCTACGAATGACCGACTTTCTAGCCCTCTGTCGGTCCGTTGTTCACAAAGCGGTGGCAAGCCTCCGCACTGGGCTGATGAAAAGTTAGGGTTGACGATGCAAGCAGGTCGGTCTCGATCGGCGAGTTTTTGTTGCGCACGATCTTGATCCCGCCGTTTGCAAGCCGCGGTATCCGCGGAATCCATACGAAGATTGCCTTCGGTCGCGGAATAGAGTCGGACGAATCCTAAGACGATCGCCCTCGCCCCGGTACTCCGGGGAGAGGGTAAGGGGTGAGGGGTCCGGTCCGGGAATGACCCGCCGGCGCATCCGAAGTGTCGAGCGAAACGACAGCCTCTCACCCCTCCCTCTTCCCGCAAAGCCGGGGAGAGGGCGATCGGCTGAACGTTTCGCGACCGCTCACTTTATCCCGAATCGATGCCCACTTCGGTTGAGGCTATTCCAAGGTTTCGCAAGGACGGGAAAAGGGCGCAACGCATTCGGGATGAACACATAGCCTGGGCAACATCAACTTTTCATCAGCCCCAGCCCGGGGCAAAGCCAGGCGGGGCGGAGAGGCATGAAATCGCGAGCCCTGATAGGGCGAAACAGAAGCACAGCCCGGCTTTCAGCATCCCCCGTCGCGTCGGTTTCGCCCTTTGGATCGCTGAGTCAATAACTTTCCGGTTTCAGAAGCAGGTTTTGGTCGTACTCAGTTTGCGTGCCATCGGTCGTACTCGATCAGTGGCAGGCTTGCCCCGAACGCGGAGTGGTTGGGTACGACCAGTGGCACCCAAAGCACATCTCCCTCAAGTTATTAACTCAGCGATCCTCAGGGCGAGGATTTCAGGCTGGGGATCGGTTACCGGGGCGTTGCCCCGGGCTTTCCTGTCCAGGCCCTTTGCGGTGAAGAGTCGGGAAGTGATTCCCGGCCTTTGCCTTAACCGAGTACCGTTCGTTCCTGACATCTTTTTTCGGCTTCCACCAAGCCTGGAGCGAACGATGCCGGAATACGTTGACGCACCCGGAATGGACTGGGATGGTGACGGCCCGAATGAACCACCTTCACACCGGATTCCGTAGACTTCGAGCGCCACCTCCATGAACGTTGAGATCCAGAGCAAGCCCCCCACCGA
>JAYUFP010000860.1:0-3331 GCA_043738665.1 Isosphaeraceae bacterium | reverse complement strand
GGTGGTTTTCCAGCTTTCGGAGGGCCTTGTACTTCTCGTCGCTGACGCGGGCCACGGGCATGCCCAGGCTCTCGGCGATCTCCGGGACGGCCCAGCCTCGGGTCCAGAGTTCGACGATCCGGTCCTGTCGGGGTGACAGGACGGCGGCGCGTGCGGCTTCGAGGATCTCGCCGAGTTCCTGGCGATTTCGGTTCCGCTGGTCGACGTCGGGGCCGGGTGTTGAGTGGTCGTCAAGCGGCTGATACCGCTTGGAGCGCTGGACGCGCTTCCGGACCATGTCGATCGCGCGGACGAGTTCGCGGCGTTCCGGGGTGTCTTCGCCCAGGACGAGGTTGAGTTCGAGCTGACCCGCCCTGGCCTTTTCGAGGAGGCGGCAGCAGACTTCCTGTGTGCAGTCATCCCACAGGCCCGGGTCGAGCCTGGCGTTCCTCCAGCAGACCGTGCAGTAGCGCTGGATGTCGCGGACCATGTCCGATTCGGAGGCTGTCGCGGTGAGCGCGGCGAGCCCGATCACCAGGGCCATGGCGGTGGGGGTGGCGGAGCGAAGGGTGCGGTGCCCCTTCGGGAACGTCGGTGTATAAACGGGCGCTTCGGGTTCTGGACTCATGTCGCTTATCCTCCCGGCCGGAGAATCGGGCCTTCCCTTGCCTTGTCTATGGCATGGCGGCCGGCCGCGATCGCCTTTCTGGAACGGACGGGATGCCTTGGGAATCTCGCCGTCGGTGAATATTGGGGTCAAGTCGTCGATTTTTTTTGAGGGAGTCGGGGACGAACGATATCCCAACCTTTTTGTTTTGCCAGGCGAGCGAGCTTTCCCGCGGGGCGGACCACGACCGCCCTCCCGACGCGCTCCAGCAACGCCCTGTCGCTCCAATTATCCGCATAAGCGACCGATTCGTCCATCGGTATCCCCCATTCCCGCGCCCATTCCTCCGCGTAATAAAGTTTCCCCTCGCCGTAACATGAAGGGCCGTTGCCGATTCCGACGAGTCGGCCGCGTTTGATGACGACCGGAGTCGTGAGCGTCGAGACGCAACCGAGATAGATGCTCAACGGTTCGATCACCAATCCCGGTGACGAGGAGACCAGGACGAGGCGTGTTCCCGACTTGCGGAGGGCGTTGAAGTGATCGACCACGCCTTCAAACAGCCGGGGTTTGACGTGCTCGACGAAGTTGTCGTAGGCGATCCGTTGAAGGTCGATAACCGGGATTGAGGCGATGTTCTTGAGACCGAAGTCCACGAGCTTGCCATAGTCGAGGTGGCCGAACTTGTGCTGGAGCCCGTGATAAAGGGCGCGGAGCATGAAGGACCGGCGGATCAATCCACGCTGGTAGAGAATCCTGGCGAACAGAAACGTGGTCGTTTGGGCGAGCAGCGTGCCATCGACGTCAATGAAGGCGGCGGCGGGCGGTTTCTCGAAAGTCGGCCAGTCCATCGCCATCGGTCACGACCCCTTCGCGGTGACCTGGCGGCCGACGTCCCGGGCCAGGGCCTTGGCTTCGGGAACGCTTGACGCCTCGGCGATCACACGGACGATCGGCTCGGTGTTGCTCGCCCGCACATGGACCCAGCGGTCGGGCCAGTCGAGCCGCAAGCCGTCGCGGCGGTCCGGAGTCGCCTCGGGATACGTGGCGCTGATGCGGTCCCAGAGTGCGGCGACCGCGTCCGGATCGATAAGAGCCTGAAGCGGGTATTGATCCTTGACCATTGCCAGACTCGGCAGCGAGTCGATGATCGCCGAGAGCGGCAAGCCCGTACTGGCCAGCAGGTCGAGCACGACCGCCATCGCCACGAAGCTGTCGCGGACGAAACCGACGCGCGGGTCGATCACCCCGCCGTTCCCCTCGCCGCCCAGCAAGGCGTTCTCGGCGAGCATCTTCTCGACGACGTTGATCTCGCCGACGGGCGTGCGGTAGACCACGCAACCGTGTTTTTTGGCAAGGACTTCCGTCACGCGCGAGGTGGACAGATTGAGGACGATCGGCCCCTTTGCCTTTTCAAGCCGTTGCACGGCCGCGAGGGCAAGTGTGAGTTCCTCGCCGATGTAGCGGCCTTTTTCGTCAACGATCGCCAGACGGTCGGCGTCAGGGTCCTGCGCGAAGCCGACGGCCGCACCCGTGGCGGGGACGATGTTTGAAAACGCGGCGAGGTTGGTCTCGGTCGGTTCCGGCGGATGATCGTAGCGTCCGTCGGGCTCTCCACCGAGGACCACGGCCTTGCAGCCGAGCGCACGCAGGAGCGCAGTGCCAAGACGGCCGCCCGAGCCGTGGCAGGCGTCGAGGACGACGGAGAATCCTTTGCGGCGGATCGCCTCGGCGTCGACCGTTTTGAGAACGGCATTCAAGTGGGCCGAATCGGGGTCTTCGAGGTTGCGGACCCGGCCGAGTCCGTCCCACGACGCCCAGCCGAATTGCTTGGCGTTGAATCGGGCGAGAACTTCCCGACCCGTGGCAGGGCTGAGCACCATTCCGGCGGGCTGGAAGAATTTGAGGCCGTTGTAGTTTGGAGGGTTGTGCGAGGCGGAGATCTGAACACCCCCGGCCGCCCGCTGGTCGCGGACGAGTCGGCCGACGGTGGGAGTGGCGGCGGGGCCGATCAGAAGCGCGTCGCGTCCCGTGGCCGTGATGCCGGCGAGGACCGCGTGCGTGAACATCGGCGCGGAGACCCGGCCGTCGTGGGCCACCACGATCGGGCCGAGCTCGCAGGTCGAGGCGTAGGCCGCGGCGAACTCGACGACGGCCGCCGGGTCAAGCCCGCTGCCGACGGTCCCACGCAACCCGGATAGACTCGCGATCCGCGTCCCACTCACGACAAACCCCCGTCAGCCCACTTGGCGATGATTGACCCCAGCCTTCGGGGTCGAGATTTGATCTTCACAATACCCGATTCACCCCGGGAACCCAAATCCGCGCGATGAATGCAACAACGCTGAATGGAGACAAAGCGACAAGCCTCTCGTTCCCACGCTCTGCGTGGGAATGAGCGAGGTGGCGTTCTCCAGAGCACGACTCACGACGCGTGCCCGCTCGCGGCTGCCTCCCTATGTTTATTGTCGAATTCCCGGTCGAGATCGACCATGCCTTTTTCGACGGGGATCTCAACAACCCCGCCGACTTCCTCATTCCAGACCGACTCGGCGCTCCGCTTCTGCGACGCGGCGGCCTCTTCGAGGTTCTCGCGCTCGTGAAGGATCAGGCGCGTGAGGTAGTTGCGGGCGTCGTTGACGTGGGTCACGAACCCCGAGATCAGCTCCTCGCCTTCGAGCTCGCCGTCGGCGAAGCGTTGCAACGCCTCCGACTTCAGGCGGCTGAGCTCGGCCTGAAGTCGGA
>JAYUFP010000859.1:0-3331 GCA_043738665.1 Isosphaeraceae bacterium | reverse complement strand
CTCGGATTCGCCAAGCCTGACGAAGGAATTTACCTGGCTTCGCTGGGGATCGCGGCCTGCGACCGGGAAAACGCGATCTTCATCGATGACCGCGAGCTGAACGTCGAGCCCGCCCTGGCTTTGGGGCTCAAGGCTCACCACTTCCAGGGGCTGGAGGGGCTGAGGGCATATTTGAAGGAGCACGGAATCAGGGAGTAATGACCGATGACCGATGACCGATGACCGATGACCGCTGACCAATGACCAATGACCGCTGACCAATGACCAATGGGCGATGACCGATGACGGATGGTCATTGGTCATTGGTCATTGGTCATCCGCCCTTCAATACCCCCGACCCGGCCCGCCTAGAAAATTTCCGAAGCCGCTGCCCATTCCTTTGAGCGATCGACCTCGGGTGAGCGACTTGGGAACCCCGTTCGGGTAATCGTGGCTGAGGGTGGCGCGGATTTCGGCTAAGCGTGTTTCGGGCATCGGGTGGGTGGCAAGGATCTCGGGAGTTCGACCGCCTTCGCTCGCCTTTTTAAGGACGTTCATGACATCGAGCATCGCTGAGGGGTCGTATCCGGCCTGCGCCATGTACTTGAGCCCGAACTCGTCGGCCTCGGACTCGTCGCCCCTGCTAAACTTGAGCTGGGAGAGCTGATTCACCATCGAGGCGACGACGAGCGCGTTTCGCCCGCCGTCCCGGCCTCCGCCAGCCCCGACTCCGAACGCAGTGGTCAAAAGCTTTCCGAGGTTTCCCTTGGCCAGGTGCTCCGCGGAATGCCGGTTCACGACGTGGCCGATCTCATGACCGAGCACCCCGGCAAGCTCGGCCTCGTCGCTGAGGTCGCCAAAGAGCGCCTTGGTGATGAAAACCTGGCCGCCGGGGAGGGCGAAGGCGTTGATCGTCTTGGGGTCATTCAAGAGGTAAAAATGATAGTTGCCGACATAGGGGCTGCGGCTGGCGTCGCTGCTGTCAACGATGGCGCGGCCGACCGACGCGACGAGCGCGGCGCGAGGGTCGGACCCGGGGTCGATCACGCCCCCCATCTTCGCGGCCATCTCGGGCGCGGCCTTCAGGCCCATGGCCTTCTCGTCATCGACGCTCATGGCAATGTGTTGACGACGCCCCGTCACGGGGTTTACCTCCGAGCCGGTCATGTAGATCACGACCGCGATCAGGGCGATAAAGAGCCCGGCAATCACACGGGGGCTCAGCCCCCTGAACGGCTCAGGCGTCCTCAACCCCTGGTAAGGATCGTTCTGATACCCGTAGCCGTAAGACATGGTCGCTCCGTGTGCTTCAATTTTCGACGGTTAAAACGGTCGCCTCTCGCATTGCGCGATCGTGGCCTCTTCACCATTTTGAAAGGTCGGCGTTTAAGAAACAACTGGTCTTCACCGACCTTCCCGATCCAACACCCCAGGCATTCCGGCCTTGCGACGGTGGTTCGGAAGGATAGAATCATTCTCAATCAATCGGGCAGGGCCGGGATCTCCGGCGGAAACAGACGGGTCTCGGGCCGAAGGGGCGTCGCGTGCGGATCGGATACTTCGAGTGCTTCAGCGGCATCTCCGGTGACATGACCCTCGGCGCACTCGTCGATGCCGGCGTCGATCGCGCCGCGATTCTTAACGCCGTCCAGAGTCTGAATCTGCCTTGCACGCTCACTTTCGAGACCGTCCGTCGCGGAGGCTTCCGCGCGACCCACGCCAAGGTCGACGCCGCCCATGAGCACGTTCACCGCCACATGCACCACATCGAGGCGATCGTCGAAAAGAGCAACCTGACCCCCCGCCAGAAGGAACTGACCCTCCGGATCTTCACGAAACTGGGAGACGCCGAGGCGGCGGTCCACGGCATCGACATCTCCAAGATCCACTTCCATGAGGTCGGAGCGGTCGATTCGATCGTCGACATCGTGGGGGCCTCGGTCGGCCTCGATCTCCTGGGCGTCGACCGGTTCGAGGCGAGCCCGATCCCCCCCGGTCGCGGCTGGGTGAAGGCGGCCCACGGCAAGATGCCCCTCCCCGCGCCGGCGACCGCCGAGTTGCTCCGAGGGGTGCCGCTGGCGGCCTCCGAGGTCGAGATGGAGTTGACCACCCCGACGGGCGCCGCAATCGTCACGACGGTCGCCGAGACGTTCGGGCCGCTCCCCGCCATGACCGTGAGCGCGATCGGCCTGGGAGCGGGAACGCGGGAAACGCCGGGTCAGGCGAACATCCTCCGGCTCTTCGTCGGCGACGTGGCGCTGAAAAAGGACGGGGACCGCGTCTGGGTTTTGGAGACCAACCTCGACGACCTTCCCGGCGAAGTGATCGGCTACACGACCACGCAACTCATGGCCGCCGGGGCGCTCGACGCCTTCCTCACGCCGATCCAGATGAAGAAAAACCGTCCCGGCGTGATGATCTCGGTCCTTTGCGATGAGGCCAAGATCCCCGTCATGGACGAGATCCTGTTCCGGGAGACGAGCACGCTCGGCGTCCGTCGATATCAGGTCAGCCGGCACAAGCTGAAACGGAAGGCGACCGAGGTCGCGACCAAGTTCGGCCCGATCAAGGGGAAGCTCGGCTGGGTCGATGGCAGGCCCCCGGCGTTCAGCCCCGAGTACGACGACTGTGCCCGCGTCGCTTCCGCGCAGGGCGTGCCGCTCCGCGAAGTCTACGACGCCGCACACGTCGCCTATCGGGACCAGACCCCTGACCCCGAACCGGCGGTCGTCAAGGAGCCCGCCCCGCACTCCCACGGCCATGGTCACGACCACGCCCACTAACGCCATCCCGTCGAACGGACGGACGGGTCGCGGACAGTCTTTCGCCCAAAGCGTCTCCACGGAAGGAAGAACCTTCTCATGTCGATCCCCCTGGAAACCGGCTTACTTCTGCTTGGCCCGATACTTGCTGTCGTTGTTCTCATGATTGTCAGCGCGATGTGGCGAAAGAACCTCGCGAATTTGCGGGCGACCGAAACGCGGCTCGAAACGCTGGAGCGGCGAATCGCGGCCGTCGACCGTCCTCAGCCGACATCCGCTAGGTTCCCGGAGACCGATCTCGGCGGACCCGCCCGACGCCCGAACGCCGGGAGACGCGCCGATCCTCCCGCACACTCGCCTTCGAAGGAGTCCACCCCCGCGGTGAACCTGATCTCAGTCCCGAATCTCGCACGCGGAGGGGAGGGCCACGCCCCCCCGGAATCCGACCTCAACCGACGCTTCGCGGCGGTCTGGGATCTCGCCGAAGCCGGGGCCTCCGCCGAGACCATCGCCCGGGCGACAGGTCAGTCCGTCGGCCGGATCGAGCTGATCCTCGGCCTCAAGAGGCAGACCGAATCCACTACGCTCGG
>JAYUFP010000858.1:0-3338 GCA_043738665.1 Isosphaeraceae bacterium | reverse complement strand
GATGAGCTTCCGCGCCTGCGCCTCGGCAAGCCAGCGGTACTCCATCACGCGTCGGAGGCGGAAGCCCAAGCCTGCCGCCAGGCGGACGTGAAACGCCCGGGGGTCGTCCTGAAGAAGTCGGCAGCCGCCCCGGCCGACCAGGAGCACACCACCGCAGGCCGCGAGTTCACTTATGATCTGTCCCAGAGCCTCGAAGTAACGCTGGTGTAGGCTGCCGGGACGGAACCGCTCAAAGATCCCGGCCGGGTGCTCGTCGACGCGCCCGAGATCCAACAGGCTGACGCCGAGCCGGTTGGCCTCGTTCTCGAGTAACTTCCGGTCAAAGACTTTCAGGCCCAGCCGGTCGGCCAGGGTCGGGGCCATGCTGGTGTCGCCGGCCCCGAGTTCACCGGTCATCGTCATGACACGCCGGCCCGGGACGGCAGTGGGGGCCGAGACCGGCCAGTCGCCACGGACGGCCGCAACGACCGAGGCGAAGACGTCGTCAAACGGAACACGCGCGGTGTTCGCAACGAGGTCATACTGCGTGAGCCGTGTGGCGCTCTCCCCGAAGAAGTAGCGTGCGAACCGGTCTCGCGAGCGGTCCATCTCCGTGCAGCGGGCCAAGGCTTCCTCGGAGGACCATCCCTCTTGCCGGGCCATCCGTTCGTCCCTCCAGGCCTTGGGCGCGACCAGCCGCAGGTGAAAGGCGTCGGGCATCTCGCCCAGGAGTTGACGCGCCCCTCGGCCCACCAGAACAACGTTGCCCCAGGCGGCGGCCTGTCGCACGGCCTCGGCCAGACCGTGCATATACCGCTCGTGCGGCGGGTGCAAGCGGAACCGGTCACCCATGCCGAGGGCTTTCTCGTCGATCCGCTCCAGGTCGTCGTCCGGCACGTGCTCCACGGCGGCGGCCTGGTGCAGCAACTCGCGGTCGAGTAGCTCCCAGCCGAGAGCCTCCGCCAACCGCCGGGCGACTTCGCCTCCGCCGGCGCCGTACTCGCGGGAGACGGTAATCACCCTCATCGCGCACGCTCCTGTCGGGGCGCAAACGAAAGCCCCACCGGGGAAGCGGCTCTCCCGGCGGGGCCTGGCGGGCTTGGCGACTGACCCCTAAAGGAGAACCTTCAAGGTAGGGGTCATCAGCCGCGGCCCGGTCAAGGGGGCGCGGCGGTTCATGGCGAACCCCATCGCCAACATTGAGTCTACCCCGGCCGGGTCTGAAGTCAACGCCACGCTCGGCTGTCGACGAGATGGGCTCGCGTTCGCTCCGGTCGGGAAACAACAAGTTGCTCTCGGCGTGGCACATCCTTATGATTAACAGGTAATGGCGATGGGGTTCGCCTGGAACCGCCACCCGGCCTTCACGGCCCGGTGGCTGATGACCCCTACCGGCAAGGTTCTCCTTGATGGTAGGGCTGACTTCGAGCCGCTCGCCCTTGGGAGAACCGACATCCCAAGGGTTTTTCCTTGGCAGGATCTCATTAAGGATCGGCCGACGCCCTCCGCGTCCGCCCGTGATTGGGCAATCAAGCCCCCGGCTCGGGGGTTTCTGGTGCGGAGGGGTTTGCAAGGAGCCCCGTGATGGCGACCGCCACACACGTCCAGTCCGAGAGCCGCGAGGCCGTGCAACGGTTCTTACTCCGTGGCGTCCATTGGAACCTTTACGAGTTGCTCTTCAGGGAAGTGGGCGACCACCCCATCCGCCTGACCTTCGACCGGGGGAACCTTGAGCTGATGTCGCTCCCCGGCGAACATAGACTCTACACACGACTCGTGGACAAGCTGATCAAGACGCTCGCCGAGGTGACCGAGACGCCGCTCAAATCCGGAAAACCTCTGATCTTCAAAAGGCACGAGCTTGAGCGCGGTCTAGAACACGACAGGTACTATTACATCGATCACGATCTCCCGGCCCGCGAGATGAGGGAGTTCAACTCCGCATACGACCTGCCGCCCGATCTGATCGTGGAGATCGACCTCCTGGGGAGTACCCTGGACCGCTTGGCGATGTACGCCGCCTTCTGGATCCCCGAGGTCTGGCGCTTCGACGGCCAGGCGCTCGGCGTCTACATCCTCCAGAAGGATGGCCGTTACGAGCCCCTCGCGGTCAGCCCCCGGTTCCCGTTCCCGCCCCTGTCCGAGGCCGTCCGATTCTTGTATCAGTGTGAGACGATGGATGAGACGAGCATCGTTCCGTCGCTCCACGCCTGGATCCGGGAAGAGATCACGAAAGGTCGATCGGTTCTACCCCGCGCGGATCACGGCTGATCTGAGGCCGTCCGAGGGCGATCCGTTGCGATGCCACTCGACGCCTTTCGCTCACCCCGATCTTCGGCCTTTGTGCCCTGAGCACAACCGACCTTAAGGCAGATCGTCTCCTGCTGCGTCATCGACCTGGTCGGCGGCTCCTTCGGGAGCCGTACTAACCGTTTCGGATCGGGTCAGCTCCCGCAGATCAGCTTCGAGTTCTGTTGTATCCCCTTCGTCCTCCGCAGTGCTGGAGCGCCGGATCAGTTCACGAAACACCTCGGCCTGAGCCTCGTATCGAGCCGCGATCCGTTCGGTTTCTGTCTTCGCCCAAGCCTGGAGCTGTCGGTCGTAAAGCTCGACCATGTTGCGAACGTCCGCCCCGGACTGTGAATTAAGCTCATTGTAGAGCGTCTGGACGGCTAACGGGGGGATGAGGGAAGCCCATAACGGCCGGGCTGGGATATAAGCCGTTCGCAAGGATCCAAGGTCTGGAACGGGCAAGCCGCTCACCGGGTCGTCTTTCACCGAGCCGACGTCAGCGTTGGCGGACGGTGCCGCCCGCTTCAGCCCTTCCAACGATCGGTGGAGTGTCGCCAGAAGCCCGCCGGCCGATTCATGGGCCATACGTCCCCTGCGGACGAGCAAGTCCCTGATCACCCGCACGACCGGATTTTCGCCAGAGACTCCCGACCTGTGATCGGCCTCTACCAGCGCTCGCGCCGAGGCCCGGAAGAGGGCGTCGAGGAACCCTTGCCTGTCGGTCGACCAGTCTTGGTTATCCTTCCTCGCTCTGCGGATGGCCTGGTCGCTTTCATCGAGAAGGCGTTGGGCCTCGTCGATATCGATCCGCGAACGGCCCATCGACCCCTTTTGCCGCCTCTCCAGGAGGCACTCCAAGGCGGCGGTAACCGCCCCACGCAAACCGGCGATTTTGCGTCGGAGCGAAGACTCCGCGAGGCGTCGATGCTGGCCGAGCAGTGGGGCGATCTCTCTCTCGAACCACTGGTTCAATAAGGCGCCATCCGCCCCCACGGTGCTCACGGGGTGGACCGGTAGGTCGAGACCGAGTTCTCGGCGAACCTGACCCCGAACGTAACCCATCACGC
>JAYUFP010000857.1:0-10083 GCA_043738665.1 Isosphaeraceae bacterium | reverse complement strand
TTTGACCGGGGGTTGGGGGACCGTGGAGATTTCGGCGACGCTCACGGCGGCAGGCCTCCGGGTTCCGGGACAGGACGGACCTCGTCCTCTCGACGGAACACTAAGACCGCAAAAGGCAATCGTCAAACTTTGGGAGCATTTGGCTTCAAGATCTCCACAAGTTTATCCAGGTCCGGGCCGGTCACGGTGACCCTTCGCGACGTTTCCGACAACGGCTCCATCCGGACGTACCATGCCGTTTCCGGAAGCCGCTCGGCGACAAGGTCGGCCCATTCAACCAGGCAGATGCCACCCGCCTCCCAGTAGTCCGATACGCCGAGCGACTCGAACGGCTCCGGGCCGCCGAGCCGGTAGGCGTCGAAGTGATAGACGGGAATTCGCCCCTCGTATTCATGGATCAGCACGAATGTCGGGCTCGATATCGCCTCGGGAGCGACGCCCAGGGCTGAGGCGATTCCCCGCGACAATCGCGTCTTTCCCGCCCCTAGCGTGCCGACCAGGCCGATGACCGTGTTCGGGACGGCAAGGGCCGCGAGCGCGGCGCCGAGCTGATCCGTCTCGACTTCGGACTCGAGATCGACGGTCAGACTGTCTGCGTTCCGGACGATTCGCATGAGTGTTGTCTGAGGACGCTCATTCAATCATTGAGGTGATCGAAACCAGCCGACTCGATCGGGGTCACTCGACCTTCCCGGTCGCGAATCCTCAAGCCGGGTTGCCCCACGATGGTTCCGACGCGGATCAGGCGAACCCGTTCCGCGGGACGCGACTCGATTCGGGCCGCGGACTGGGGACCGAGCACGGCACACAACTCGAAGTCTTCGCCGTCGTTGATCGCGTGGTCGAGGGGCGTCCTTCCCGTTGTCGAACTCAACGTGACGGCGTCCGGGTGGATCGGGACCGCTTCGGCTTCGAGGACGGCCCCGCGGTTTCCCGATTCTTCGAGAATGTGTCCGAGGTCCGCCGCGAGTCCGTCGGAGATGTCGATCAACGCATGAATGCCGAACTGCTCGCGGAGGGCAAGCGCTTCCGCGATCCGCGGTGACGGGTTCAGATGCCTGCCGAGGATACTGCCGCCGAGAGGTCCCGTGACGAAAATGCCATCCCCGGCTAATGCCCCTGATCGGCGGATGGCGGCTGTTCCCGGAGGGGTTTCACCGATCAAGGTGACGCAGATGACCAGCGGTCCGTCCCAGGCGTTCGTGTCTCCTCCCGCGAGCGTCACGTCGAAGCGGTTTGCCATCTCGGCGACTCCGGCATGCAGGCCGCGCGCGATATCACATGCGTGGCCTTGCCGGCGGGGCAGGGCGACCGCTATGAATGCGGCCTTGGGGACGGCTGCCATGGCGGCGATGTCGGAGAGGTTAACACCCATCGCCTTGCGACCGACCGCCTCCGGCCCGTGTCGCTCCAGAACGAAGTGGCGGCCGTCCATCAACATGTCGGTCGTGACGACGAGTTCCAAACCTGCCGAAGGTTGAAGGATCGCACAGTCGTCGCCGATTCCCAAGCGGGTGAAACCGTGATCAGGCACGCGACTTTGCTTACGGAACCAGCGAATCAACTCGAACTCCCCGCTCAATGCCATCGGCGTTTCCCCGTTCGCCCGGCGAGGAACGCTCGGAAGACCTGTGACGAGGCGTTTTCAAGCAGTTCCGCGGCGCGATTCACGGCCTCCTGAAGGCTGATCGGGCCGGGACAAAGGCTGAAAACGGCATCGATTCCCTGGGAGAGCACGTCCTCGGCGCCGGTCCCGAGAGTGCCCGCGAGCGCGAGGACAGGACAGTTCAGTGATCGCGCGCAACGGGCGACCCCGACGGCGGTTTTTCCGTAAGCGCTCGATGCGTCGATCGCGCCTTCCCCCGTGAGACAGAGGTCGGCGTCGGCGAGTCGCGCTTCGAGGCCGACGGTCCGGATCACGAGTGTGATCCCCGGCTGAAGGCGTCCGCGGACGAAGGCCACGAGTCCCGCGCCAAGGCCGCCCGCCGCCCCGGCTCCCGGGAGGTCGCGAACGCTGACTCCGAGGTCCCGTTCGATGATCGTGGCGAAGCGCTCGAGGTTTCGGTCGAGGATCGCGATCATGGCGGCGTCGGCCCCTTTTTGGGGACCATAGACCGTCGAGGCGCCTTGCGGACCGCAAAGAAGATTATCGACGTCGCAGGCGACTTCGACCTCGACGCCGTCGAGCCGGCCGTCATCCTCCGGCCTTTCGATCCGGTCGAGTTCGGCGAGCGCAGCTCCGCCGGGGGAGATCTCGCGACCTTGGCGATCGAGGAGCCGATAGCCGAGTGCCTGAGCGAAGCCCGCGCCGCCGTCATTGGTGGCACTGCCGCCGATTCCGAGGATCACTCGGCGGGCACCCGCCGCGATCGCTTGAGCAAGGAGTTCGCCCGTGCCCCGAGTGGAGGTCAAAGCCGGATTTCGGCGGTCGACCGGGATCAGCGCGAGCCCCGACGCGGAGGCCATCTCGATGACGGCCGTGATTCCGTCACCGAGAGTTCCGTACATGGCAAGAACCGGCCGACCGATCGGGTCGGTGACTTGGCACGGTTTGATTTTTCCGGACGTGGCCGCGACCAGAGCATCGACGGTCCCCTCGCCGCCGTCCGCCATCGGGATCTCGTCAATCGTCGAATCGGGAGCCACGCGCTTTACACCGCGCGCGATCGCCCGGGCCGCTTCCGGGGCCGAGAGACTGCCGCGAAATTTGTCAGGAGCGACAACGACTTTCAACGCCCGCGTCCTCAACCCGATCGTCTCCGCGCGCCTTCCGAGGTGAAGACGCCCGGACGCCTAGCATAACGCGTTTCGAAGCGTGGAGAAACGACGGCAAACGGAGCCGCGATGCGCCGCGGTTGAAGCGGCGTCTGGACGATGGGACAGGTTCGCGAGACGCGCGGGACATTTGAGACCCGGCGGAATGGGGGGAAGCCGCGTCAATCGCCGTGGCGGGGTCAATCAACGGCAGGCGGAAACCTCAGCCGTGGGCACCGCGGTCGCCGGCACGATCTCTTCACGGTAGATGATCACGTCGTCGGGGGCTTCGATCCCGATCCGCACCGAGTTTCGGTCGATCTTCACGATCGTGATTCGCACATCCTGACCAATCTGAAACCGTTGACCGAGCTTCCTGCTCAGGACTAGCATGACCCGTTCCTCCTTGAATCAGAGTCCTCTCGGACGTTTGGTGAGCGGCAAGGGTGTGAAGCCGATCCATCGGGCTTCGGAGAGACTTTCGGAGCACGAACCATGCCGTGGCCGGCTGGAATAACCTGAATTATTGATTCAATCCGACGCAAGTTCTCTTGAAGGATCGGGTTATTTTTTTTCGAGTGATTTTCGGGATATTCGTTTTTTCAAGACTCTTGTAAAAATAGGGAACTGGATTGTAAATTTTTCCCTCAGTTCTGTTGAACTCGGGCTTGCGAAGCCGATTCCTGTTGTTTTCTTGAAAAAACGACAAAAGCGAAGGGGTGTGCGTGGTTCAAACTTCGGGCCGAGAGCGCTGGGCAAGCGGGGCATCCTTTCTGACCGTGGGATTGTTGCTCGGCGCCCTCCTCTCATGGCTCTGGCCGATCGGGACCGGCGGCAAGATGCCGATTGGAGGCGATGTCACCCAGTTCTCGCTCGGTCCGATGTCGGTTCTGGCACACGCGCTCAGGACGGGTCGCCTCCCGATCTGGAACGAACTTTGGGGCTACGGGTTTCCCGGCGTCGGTGAGAGCCAGATGGGGGTTTATTACCCGGTCCACTGGATCCTTTACGGCTTCCTCAGTCTCGAGTGGGCCTACACTTCAAGTCTCGTTTTACACACCCTCTGGGGAGGCCTCGGCGCCTGGTTCGCCGCCCGGCGTTTCGGCATTTCGAGGATGGGGAGCTTCCTCGCCGGGTTCTCATGGGCGACCTGCGGCTTTTTCGTGATCCATCTTCCGCATCAGTGGGGGTACACCGCCGGAAGCTGGATGCCGTGGGCCTGGGGGCTGGGATGGACGGTCTTGCAACAGTCGGGGGGACGAAAGCAACCCTTCCTGCTCGCCGCGGTCCTCACGCTTCAAATTCTGCCCGGGCATTTCCAGCTCGCGTTTTGCACGCAGG
This sequence comes from Isosphaeraceae bacterium, assembly GCA_043738665.1. Lineage (GTDB taxonomy): Bacteria > Planctomycetota > Planctomycetia > Isosphaerales > Isosphaeraceae > JAYUFP01. The sequence goes on along the minus strand of JAYUFP010000857.1, from coordinate 5,988 downwards.
TCGGTTTGCTGTTGCTCATCGTCGAGTCGATGATCGAGAAGGTCTGGCGTCGCGCAGGGGGTATGTCGGGAGTTTTTCAGGCGTTCGTCGCTCTGGCGGGCGCGTTCTTTTTGTCCGGCGCCCAGGTCTGGCCGACGCTCAGGCTCGCGCGGCTGGCCGCCCAGCGACGTGATTTCGAATATTTATCCGGCTTCGCCGCGAGTCCGCTTCATCTCGTCACTTTCCTCGCGCCGGGTTTGTTCGAGATTTCTCCGCTCTGGCGACCCATCGTCTGGGATCCGTTCCACACCTCTCCCGAGGAATATCTCGGGTACGTGGGGTTGATCCCGCTTTTTCTCGCGATCACCGCGATCACGACCTGCTGGAAGACCTCGCCGACAGTCCGGGCCTTAACCGTGGTCACCCTTGTGACCTTGGTCTTCGCCCTGGGGCCTTATTTCCCCGGATTTCGGACCCTCCGCCTGATCCCGGGCTTTTCATTCTTTCGAGCCCCCGCGCGTTGGACCCTGGCGGTCAGCCTGGCACTTTGCCTGCTTTCGGGACTGGGATTCGACGCGCTCTCGCGCCTTAAATCGCCTCGGCGGATGCTACTGGCATTCTGCGTCGGGGTTTCGATCGTGATCGGATTGACCGTGGGGGCGGTGGAACTCGGCGTCCAGGCTTCGGAGCGCAAGGGGCTGCCCGAAGTGGAATCAACCTTCTCACGGCTCTTGAATGCGCTGCCGTGGAGAGAAACCGAGGTCTTTCGTAAGATCGAAGTCGAGGCCACGCGGCCGAACACGGACCGGCGCGTTTTCGAATCGCTGGCGCGTCAGGGGTTTGACCTCAAGACGATGCCCCGCCCCGTGTTCAACGAATGGCGCAAGGCGATCTATCAGCGCGAACTCATGGGAACAGGCGTCTTGTTAGGGGCAATCGCGGCGATCGCGATCGTGCTCGGCGGCAGGCCTCGTGCCGCCTTGTCGGCAGGATTGGTGGTGCTGACGGTCCTCGACATGAGCTTCGTGGGCCGGATCGAGCGCATCGACCTCAGGCCGGTCAAGTCGATCATCGACGAGAGCGCGCTGCTGGCGCGACTCAACACGGGAGCCCGTTCCGCCGATACGCTGCGGAACATGCCGATGATCGTCGGCGCGAATCCCGTCTCCAGCTATCGAACCCTCGATCTCCCCGCGCTGGAATCCTTGACCAAGATGGCTCTCCACGTGCCCGCGAGCAACACCGAGGTCGAGCCCGTCATGAAGGCACTCGCGGCGACCGGCTCGACGGCCCGCACTTTCGACCCGTACGAGATCATGGAGCTCGAGCGCGGAAAAATAAGGCTGACCGGTTTGCTCGACATCGTCGAGGACGAGTTTCTCGCGCGGATGCTTTTCGGTGTCGATTTCGTGGCACAGCAAGGCCCTCGAATCTCCGAATTCCGGGTCTGGAAACCGCCGGTTGAGCGGGCCAAGGCCTGGCTCATTCCGATGACGCCGGAGAAACTCTCGGCGATCGAATCCGATTGGTCAGGCGATCCATCGGAGGTTCTGTCGATATTGGAAGGTTCCCAGCCCCTAGCCTTCGATCGGCCGTCGGGCGAGCTTTGCGTTTTTCGCGTTCACACGGAAGCGTCGGCGATGATCTTGATCTCGCAGCTCGCCGACCCGGAGTGGCAGGCCGTCTGGCGTGGGCTTGAGGGTGAACGCGTCGGAACGATCACCCGCGCGTTCGGGCGCGCGAACCAGGGGGCGTGGCAGTTGGTCCAGGTGCCGGGGCCTGGTGATTGGACGCTCCGCATTTCGTATCGCGGTCGCGATGTTTATGTGGGGCTGATCATCTCCGCAATTTCATGGCTCGTGTTCGCCGGCCTTTATTTCGGATTCGGTCGAAAGCCGAGAGGGGCTTAATGATGACGGATGTCGCGATCGTTGGGGCATCGGGTTACGCCGCTCGTGAGCTGTTTCGGATTCTCTTGAATCATCCGGGAGCCAAAGTCACCGCGGCAACATCTCGCCAGGACGAAGCGCCGAGGGTCGACGCGATCCACCCGAGTCTCGCGGGCAGGACCGACCTGGCCTGCATTCCCTTTAACGCCGAACGCATCGCCGAAGTCGCCTCGGTCGCCTTTCTGGCGTTGCCGCACACCGCCAGCCTTGAGGCGGCCCCTCAGTTGCGGAATCGCGGCGTGAAGGTGATCGACCTGAGCGCCGATTACCGACTGAAAGACGCGCAAGTTTATGCCGACTGGTACGGCCATGCACACACCGATGCCGAGGGCTTGAAGCATGCGGTCTACGGCCTTCCCGAGCTTTACCGCGAGGCGATCCCCGGCGCGAGCCTGATCGCGAACCCCGGTTGTTACACCTCGACGAGCATCCTCGGCCTCGCGCCTCTCGTTGAGCGAGCGATGATCAACCCGTCGGGCATCATCATCGACGCGAAGAGCGGGGTCTCAGGAGCGGGCCGGTCGCCGAAGCTGACCACGCATTTTCCCGAGTGCAACGAGAACTTCTCCGCCTACAGCGTCGGCCGACACCGTCATACCCCCGAGATCGACCAAGTTCTGACGGACGTCGCGAGTCGGGGCGGCAAAAGTAACCCCGTCGAGGTGATCTTCACGCCCCACCTCGTGCCGATGGACCGAGGCATCTTCGCGACGATCTACGCCGAACCGAGGGAGCACGTTTCAGAGCACGACCTTAATGAGCTCTACCGCGCGTACTATAAGGCGAGCCCATTCGTCCGAGTTGTGGATCATCTCCCGACGACCAAGGATTCGGCATTCAGCAACTTCTACGACGTGACGTTGCGCGTGGTCCGGGGAAAGATCGTCGTCCTGGCATGCCTTGATAACCTGATCAAGGGGGCGTCGGGAGTCGCCGTGCAGAATTTCAATCTGATGCACGGGTATCCGGAGACGACCGCGCTTCTTTGAGCGCGATCGCCGCGGTGGTCCTCTCAGCCGAAGGGCCCCTTGTCCGCGTCGCCGAGTCCTCCTTTGAGGGGTACTTTGCGGACAAGCTTGGGCACGGCGGGCGTGTCGTCTTCCGCTTCCGCTTCCGCTTCTTCCGCGGTGACGGCGGGGGACGCCATCGGCAGCGGCTTCAAAGAGAGCGCGATCTTCTTGGTCTCAGCCTCGATCCGAAGGATGCGAACTTCGACTTCCTGATCGGGCTTTACGATATCGGCGACTCGGCGGACCCGGCTCGGTGAAAGTTCGGTGACGTGAATCAGACCTTCGATTCCCGGTTCGAGTTCGACGAACGCGCCGAAGTCCATCAGCTTCGTGACCTTCCCCTTGACCGTCATCCCTCGCGAATATTTGTGCTCGACGAGATCCCATGGACTCGGCGTGAGCTGTTTGAGGCCGAGGCTCAGTTTCTTGCCGTCGCGATCGATCTTGAGGATCTTGACGTCGAGTTCCTGGCCGACTTTGATGAAACCCGAGGCGTCGGCGACCCGACTCCAGCTCATCTCGCCGACATGGAGCAGGCCATCGACGCCGCCGATGTCCACGAACGCGCCGAAGTCCTTGACCGATCGCACCACACCGTGGCGGATCTGGCCTTCCTCCAGCGTCGCCCACGTCTTTTCACGAAGCTCGGCGCGTTCCTCTTCGATGAGTTCCCGACGCGAGACGACGAGGTTCTTCTCGCGTTGATTCGCTTCCGTCACGACCACGCGAAGCTTCTGCCCGACGTAGACGGCGGCGTCCTCGACTCGTGCATAATCAATCTGGCCGATCGGGAGGAACCCGCGGATGCCGTTGACTTCGACGTCGAGGCCCCCTTTGTTCGTCTTGGTGACCTTGGCCTCGACGATCATCCCTTTGTGGACGTTCTCCCAGTTCGCTTCGACCGCGGCACCTTTCAGCGAGAGGATCAGGAGCCCTTCGCCGGCGTCGAAATGGTCGACGACCACGTCGATCATGTCGCCGACGTTCGGCAAGGCGTCCTTGAACTGCTCAACGGGGACGATCCCCTCGCTTTTCGCGGCGAGGTCGACGAACACGACTTTCCCGCGGATCGCGACGACTTTGCCTTGCTTGGCCCCTTTGGACGCCTCTTGACCGCGCGATTCTTGAGGGACGTGTTTACGATCCCCCGCGCGACTGCGGGGGGCGTTGACGTGCATGGCGTCGGCATCGAACCCCGAGAGCGCGGCCTCGAGTTCGGCCTCAAGCTCGTCGTCCCACTGGCGCTTGAGCGCGACCTCTTCGGTCTTGTCCGGCCCTTTACGGGTCGCCGCCGCCATCGCGGCGTCGATCGCGTCGTCAAGTTTGGAATTCTTCAACGGGTTGATTTCGGCCATCGTCGTTCGTCTCGCTCGGCCCTTGCGGATTCTCGTCGCGCGGGAACCCGGGGGCAAAAAATGCGTTTTCGGGAATGGTCACCAAGAGTACCAGCCGACGCCCTTAACTCCAAGACGGCCCGACGGGCGTCAGGGCTGTTTCGTTTTCAATGAACCGCGATGGCCGATGACCGATAGCCAACGGAAAACTGGGGGATCTGGGGTCGATCGCGGTCTTTTTTCTTAGTCATTGACCATCGGGCATCGGCCATCTTGAGAACTCCACGGCGAAAATGAAACCGCCCTGGAGGGGCGTTATTCCGAGTCGCGAAGTTCCAGGGTCGACCAGAGGCTGGGATTCTCCCCCGCAGGAAACTCGCGGCCGACCCCGAGAATCTCGTCGGTGCGGTCGGGGTCGAAGACCCGGTAACAAAAACCGAGCCTACGGTTCGTCTCGGGGTCGAACCCGTTGAGGGCCGCGGCCTTGAAGAACAAATCGACTCGCCAGGAGGTCTTCGTCCGCTCTGTTTTCGCCAGAATGGCGTCGGGCGGCGAAGCCGGAGGGTCGGCGACCGCCCGAGCGATCGGCCGACGCTCCACGAGGACGCCGACATCCGTCTTCTTCGCGGTCTTGAAGAGATGGACGTCGAACCGATGACAGAATCGGGTCGCCCGACTGACGTCACGGGTATCTCGGGTGTCGACCAGGATCATCGCGCCGTAGGCCCCCTCGGGCCGGTCGTCGTTGGAGAGACCGATCAGGTCACCTTGAGCTTCGATCGACACGGCGAGGCCTTGCGGGTTCCACGCGGTCCGCACTTCGGCCCAGGGCTCCCTGCCGTCGAGCAGCGACGACTGGGGAATTCGGCAACGCTCCGGGAGATCCAGCAAGCGTTTTGAATCGGTTTGCGGGATCTTGTCGATTCGCAGACAAGGGACCGCCAACCGGAACCAGAACGCCTGGGGCAAGAGCACGGTGGACATCGGGCCGGTCCTTCGGTCGGTTGACGATTCGTTCGCGCGTCTTCAGGAGCCTGGAAGAGTGCGGAGCAGGTTGACCATTTCGATCGCCCCGAGCGCCGCGTCGATCCCCTTGTTGCCGGATTTCAGCCCCGCGCGATTCAACGCCTGCTCGACGGTATCCGTCGTCAGGACGCCGAAGATCACGGGGACGCCGGTGCTCGTACCGGCCTGCAAGATCCCCGCCGCGGTCTGCCCGGCGACGTGGTCGTAGTGGCCGGTTTCCCCCCGGATCACACAGCCGAGACAGATCACTGCCGCGTACTTTCCACTCTCCGCCAGGCGGCGCGCCACGACCGGGATCTCGAACGACCCGGGAACCCAGATCACGTCGATGCGCTCTTGGGGTACGCCGTGTCGCGTCAAGGTATCCTTGCACCCGGACAGTAGTGCCGAGGTCACCAGCGCGTTGAACCGCGCGACCACGACCGCGAACCGTCCGGGAGGGGGCGAGAAATCACCTTCAAACGTGGGCATAATCGGGCCTGGCGACCTCGGGGTCAGGAAAGATTCATGCTCATGAGGAACTCGGCGTTCGACTTCGTCTTCCGCATCCGACCCGTGAGAAGCTCCATGGCCTCGACCGGGTTCATGTCGTTGAGGACGCGGCGGAGAATCCAGACGCGGCGGAGTTCGTCGGGATCCATCAAAAGTTCTTCGCGACGGGTTCCTGAACGGTTCACGTCGATCGCCGGC
>JAYUFP010000856.1:0-10092 GCA_043738665.1 Isosphaeraceae bacterium | reverse complement strand
CGATGACCGATGCGAGAAAACCGGCGGGAAAACGCCGCATTCGCTCTTTCCGATCCGTCATCAGCCATCCGTCATCAGCCATTTCCTAGCCATTTCCTTTCAGGACAGACTCTCAGAGAAACCGGCGTCGCTGAAAACGCGTTAGCGACCCGTCAGAACAGGCTCGGATGATCCCTTGCGCCGCCGCGGAAGGGTCGATGCCCTTCGCCCTCTGCACCCGTGTGGACACGGGCGAATTCAAGTCCGAATCGTAGCGACCCCGCCAGGGAATCCGGGCGGCAGGTGGTCCGCTGCGCGCCTCCGAAAAAGGGAGCATCGGGTGCGTTCGAGGAAACTCAGCCGACGACGCGTGGCCGACTTCGAGGCACTCGAAGGCCGCCAACTCCTGACCGGGTTGCCCAACGAGATCACGCCGCTCTACGGCAGCGGCTTCTCGCCCACGTCGCTACAGCTCAACGGGAACGCGACCCTCGCCGGGAACCGGCTCCGCCTGACCGACGGCGGTCTGAACCGGAACGCGAGCGCCTACTACACGAACCCGGTCGACGTCACCGTCAATTTCAGCACCTCGTTCACCTTCCAGCTCACCCCAGACGGGTCGAACCCGATGGGAGCGGGGTTCGCGTTCGAGATCCAGAACACCGGCGGACCGGCCGAGGTTCAGCGCCTCCACGAAGACGCCCTCGGCCTGACCCTGGGCCCCCACCTCGCGATCACCTTCGAGACCGTGAACCCCAACCCCTGGCCCGGCTGGTCGGGAGGCCCGCAGACCGACAACGCCACCGGGCTGTACCTCAACACCGTCCCCGCGTTCAACGACACCACTGAAGTCCCCATCCCGCCGTCGGTCATCGACCTCCACAGCGGACACCTCATCTCCGCCACGATCGCCTACACGGCACCCTCGGGTGCGGCCTCCGGCCAGATTGTCGAGACGCTCATCGACCTGTCCACCAGCGCGACATGGTCGCATACGTACACAGGCGTCAATCTCACGTCGATATTCAAGACGGTGGACGTCGACGGCACGAAGGCCTACGCGGGGTTCACCGCCAGCACAGGGAGCCCGACGAACGACGGCGGCAGCGGCTACGTCTACGGCAAAGGCCGGTCGACCCAGGACGTCCTCTCCTGGCAGTGGCAGGGGAGCAACTCGACCGCCGCGCCTTTGCCCTATCAGGGAACCTTCACGCTCCCCGCCGCGACCACGACCGCGGGGGCCGTTTACGACGCAAATAACCAGCTCGTCCGCACCCTCTGGCAGGCCTCGCCGCTCCCCGCCGGAACGTACAATCTCGCGTGGGACGGCATCGACCCCTACGGCGCGGCGGTGGACCCGACGAAGAACCCCGGCCCTTATACGTTCAACGTCACGTCCAGCGCCGAGACCTACTCCGCACAGGCGATCGCCAACACCACGACCGACCCGACCAACCCCGTGGCGTCCGTGGGCGCGCTCGGCCTCTGGGGCGTCGCCGTGAATCCCGACGGTTCCAAGATCTGGGGTGCCACGACCGGCGGAGACACTGCCGGGGGCGGCTTCGTCAAGGAGTTCGGCGGGTCGGGGTCGGTCGATGTGAACCCGTCCGCGTGGATGTTCAACTACCACGCCGGGACCGCCGTCGCCGCCGACTCGGGGTTCGTCTACGTGGCCGTCGCCACCTGGAACTGGAGCGGTGAGTACGGGATCGTGAAGATCAGTCTGGCGAATTACGACCAAGCCGCGGGCTTTACCGACTGGGGCCACACCAACCCCGACGGCAGTCAGATCGTCAGTACGAACGGCTACCACTATCTCAGCATTTTGAAGAACGACTTCAATTACCTGTCCCTCCGCGGACTCGCATTGACCAACCCGACCGACCCTAATCACGGGGCGCTCTGGGTCACGGATTATGACAATAACTTGCTCCGCGAATACGACAAGGTGACCGGCGACCAGATCGGCACGCCGGTCGCCGTCAACAAGCCGACGGGCGTCGCGGTCGATTCCTCGGGCAACGTTTGGGTCGCACACGCGGCGGGCGCGAGCGGGCCGGCGGGCGTCATCTCGGTCTACAGCGCTTCGGGAGTCCTCCTCAGAGACGTGACCGAGATCACCGGCCTGAACGACGTGAACAGCCTGTCGATCGCTAACGGTAAGCTCTATATCGCCGACCACGGGGCAGGGCAAGTCTTGGTTTACACGCTCTCGGGCATATCCGTGAGCAACGTCGGCCCGCAGCTTGTGGGTCATCCCGCGACTTACGGCAACGACGACGGCAAGAATGACTTCTGGGATCTCCGCGGAGTCACCGCCGACAGCCAGGGCAACATCTACACGGTGCAGAACACCATCAGCCCGGGCACCGTGTCCGGCAGTCAACTCGAAAAGTGGTCGCCCGACGGGATGAGCCTGTGGGTCCAGGGCGGCTACGAATACCAGTCGGTGGCGGGGGTTTACAGCCCGAATCACCCGGGGACGTTGTATAGCACGTCCCTTCATAAGTATACGATCAACACCGCGAACGCGACCTGGCAGTACGCCGGTAGCGCCGCGTACGCAGGGTTCCGCACGAACGCGTGGTCGGGCCTCACCGACGCCGCCCCCGACGCCCCGACGCGGTTCGTGACGCTTGGCGGCAAGGACTTCCTGGTGATGTCCACCGGCGGTGGGAACCGCATCCTGTTCTTCTCGATCAACCCCGACGGCTCGCTCCACCCCTCCACGATCGTCGGCGGCGCGGGGCTTTCCGACGGCAACGCCTGGACCTGGAACGACCCGCTCGGCGACGGCCTCCCCCTCGATTCGCAAATCAAGGACTCCGGCGTCAACGTCGGCTCAAACCTGCGATTCTACGCCGACAAGAGTGGCAACCTGTATTTTTGGTCGACCGATACGAACAGGTTCTCGGCCCTCCCGCTTCAAGGCCTGGATGCGCGGGGCAATCCCGTCTTCGACTGGACCAAGGCGGCCCCGCGGCTGACCCTGCCGCAGGGGACCCTCACCCTCGACGTGGGTGACGATGGCATCTATGCCGAATCGATCGACCCTGGTCTCGGCCCCTTGTCGAGCCTGACCATCTACGCCGGCTATTCGATCGGCGGCGCAAACGCCTTGACGAAGTTCGACGTGAGCGGGAGCCGCCTCTGGACGATCCCTTTGCCCCGCAATTCCCAGGGGCTCGCCGCGATCCCCGGCGGCGGTGTGATGGTGGGCGGAATGGTCGGCAGCGACATCTTCCACGTCGCGGGCAACGGCCAGGTGATCGGCAGGGCGAGCGCCCCGGGGCTCGGCCTCTGGCTCGACCTGCGCGGCGGCTCGGTGACCGTCAGCCGCGACCCCCGCGACGGCTCGCTCGACGTCATGGCCGAGGGGCTCGGCTACAGCGATTCCACCTGGTTCCGCGTCACGAACACAGCGGCCCTGAGCGTCCTTCAGGCCACGGCCGACTCCGGAAAGACCGTCACTCTTCAAGACTCCGGAGCCGCTCCTTCCGCACCCTCCGTCCCGATCCTGAACCCGGCCGACGACTCGGGATTGCAAGGCGATGGCGCCACGACCGTGCGACAGCCGAGGCTCACCGGAACGGCCCAGGCCGGGACCACGGTGTTGCTGCTGAACGCCGCGGGCGTGACCGTGGGCTCGACCTCCGTCGGGGCGGACGGCAAATACTCCGTACAGCCAACGGCAGCGCTCGCGGACGGGACTTATGTCTTCAGGACTCAGGCGACCGTCATCAACGGGAACTCGGGACCCTTCAGCGGCACGACCACCCTCACGATCCGAACGACGCCCCCCGCGCCCTCGACACCGATCCTGAGCCCGGACAACGACTCGGGCGTGCAAGGCGACGGCCTCACGAACGTGCGACAGCCCCGGTTCAACGGAACGGCCCAGGCCGGGAGCATGGTCCTCTTGGTAAACGGCTCCGGTACGACGGTGGGCGCGGTCATCGCCGGATCGGACGGCAGGTACTCCGTACCGTCGGCCCCGCTCGCGGACGGGACTTACCTCTTCAAGACCCGGGCGGTCGACGCCAACGGGAATTCGGGTCCCTTCAGCGGTACGACCACCCTCACGGTCCGCGCTACGGCCCCCGCTTCGCCCTCGGCCCCCGCGCTCCTCGCGGCCGACGACACGGGAATCGTGGGCGACGGCAAGACGGCCGTGCGACACCCCGGGCTCGTCGGCGCGACCCTCCCCGGCGGCATCGTGGACCTGCTCGACGCCTCCGGAAACGTGATCGTCACGACAACGGTCTCGTCTTCGACGGGTGCTTACACGTTCCAGAACGTGACAAGCGGGAACATCGGCGCGATCACGCTTCGGGTCCGTGTCCGCGACGCCGCGGGTAACGTCAGCGCCGCGGGATCGCCCTTCACCCTGACGATCGTGGATGCGACGGCCGGGGACTTCGACGGCGACGGCAAGACCGACCTCTCGGTCTTTCGGCCCTCGACCGGGCAGTGGATCGGGCGGAACTCGTCCAACGCGGCGACGACGGTCCAGACTTTCGGCACGACCAACCTGGCCGACATCCCCGTCCCGGCTGACTACGACGGGACCGGGCATTCCGTGCTGGCCGTGTTCCGGGTCAGCACAGGGCAGTGGATCATCTCGAGGCCGAGCGGCGTGCGGATCGTCGCGTTCGGGGCCGTGAACCTTTACGACATCCCCGTGCCGGGCGACTACGACGGAGTCGGCTATGCCGAGCCCGCGATCTTCCGCCCCAGCACCGGCCAGTGGTTCGTGCTGGGGCCGAAGGGGGGACATATCCTCACAACCTTCGGAGCGACCAACCTGTTCGACATCCCCGTGCCGGGCGACTACGACGGAGTCGGCCGCACCGAGCCCGCGGTCTTCCGCCCGAGCACCGGCCAGTGGTTCGTCCTGGGCCCCAAAGGCGGCCGGTTGCTCGCCACGTTCGGCGGCACGAACCTGACCGACATCCCGGTCCCCGGCGACTACGACGGCATCGGCCGCGCCGAGCCCGCGGTCTTCCGCCCCGGCACGGCCCAGTGGTCCGTCCTTGGCCCTGGAGGCGTGCGAACGATGGCGACCTTTGGCGCCACGGCGCTCTTCGATGTCCCCACGGTCGCGTCGGTCGCGAGTCTGAAGAAGCTCGGAAAGACGGGCGGAATCAAGGCCGCCTCGCTGAGCGTGACCGGCACGCCGCGGAGCAGTTCCGAGACCGGTGAGAAGACCGCCATGGTGGTTGAACCAAAGCCCACAACGGGAGCGAGCCCGAAGTCGCCTCTTGTCGCGGTGGGAAAGCCCTCACTGACCAACCGGCCGTTCCATCGATGGTTTTCGATCCGTAACGCCCTCAAGACGCACCGGCTCGGAGGATGAGTCCACCGATCGACGGATCAGTAGCCGATCAAATAAACGGATTCGATCCCCAGGTACAGGACCGTGGCGACCAGGAATACACCCGCCATCGCGACCATGTAAACCGCCAGGAGCGCGGTCGGCTTGAGGCGCGATCCGAATCGGCGGGCGAACCGCCAGGCTCCGAGGCACAAGAGCCCGTAAAGGGTATACCCGGCCGTCGCCAGGGCGATCAGAACGGGCTCTCTCCGGCCGTGATCCTGAATGTCCGCGATCGCGACCGCGACGAACAGCACGAGCAACCCGAGATGCCAGACTCGAAGTTGCGGAAAGGCCAGGCCAGGTCGGATCGACGGGTCAAGAGGTTTAGCCTTTGTCATGGCGCTCCCCGATCGTTTCGCGAGGATGGGAAGTCTTGTGGGGTCCGATATCGCGGACCATCCCCGGCAACGTCTCGGGCCGAAGATGGTCTTACAGGAAAGACTGGTTCATGCGTGGGCGAGCACCTTCTTCGCCGTCGGCTCCGCCCGATCAACCGGCGTGGGGGGGTGTTCCTTCACCGGAATCACCGAGAGGACGTGCCGGACGACGCTCAGCGACTCGACCGCCGCCTCGCGGGGCAACGGCTCGATGCTGACGGCCACGGTCCAGTGCCGTTTCAGCTCGGCGATCAGGCCGAGGGTCGGTTCCTTCAGGATCCCCTTGCGGGCGGCCAGGCGGATCACCGCCTGCGGGTCGTCGCTTTTGACCGCGATTCTCCGGGTCAACAACACTTGCCGGAGCCTGGATTCGAGCGCCCGCCAGGCCTCCACGACGCTCAGGTCGTAGTGCTCGCCGTCGAAAAGCTCACGGGCCTGCTTGAGCGACTCGCCTTCTTGTTTGGCTAGCTGCGTGATCTTGGAGATCCGGTCTTGCTCGCCGAGGCGGCTTCGAATCCTCCAGGCGACCAGTTGCGACAGCGCCACCCAGCCGAAACCCAGCCCCACCGCGACGACAGGCGCGGCCCACGCCACATGGGACACCGCAACCCGGTCGGCGAGCTTCGCCGACAGGAACAGACCCGCATAAACCGGAACGACTAGCACGGCGAGGGCATAGGTCGAATTTCCCGTCCGCTCGCACCACGAGTGGGGGCGGTCGTTGAGCAGCGTCACCGCGTAAAGGTACACGCAAACGCTGAGCAGACCGGCGGTCAGCGAATAGGCGTAGAAGATCTTGAGGTCATGGCCGAGATAATTGAACCCCCGGTCGGCGACCCTGTCCAGAAACGGGTGGAGCGCGAACAAGGTGCCGAGCAGGGCCAAGGCGTAACTGATCTTGAGCTTCGTGAACTCGGTCACGGGAGGACTCCGGCGGGCGACCGAAAGCCGCGTCCGCAAGGACGCGCCGAACATTCGGTCGGAGAGTATTCGCCGGAGTGGATCGGACATTGGACGCAAGCCTCCGCTTGCGAAGCACTAGCTGTCACGTTGGATCGGGGTCGGGGTCAGTGGGAGACATTTGCCGAAGTTGGTCCGCGATGCAATTGCGGACCCTCAGGAGGATTGTAAGGTCCGTCCTTCTCCCCCCGGGAGAAGGTGGCCGAAGGCCGGATGAGGGTCCCCGGTCGTGTCGTAAATCAAATGACCCACTTCCGCCGCTTCGCGGCACCTTCTCCCGGGGGGAGAAGGGTTGATATCGGACTTTGCAATGCTCCTGAGCGGACCCTACGATGGGGCCGCTCCGCAGTCGTGAGACGGGCTCTCCTTCACGCGATGATATTTTTGACCACCTTCCCGTAGAGGTCGGTGAGCCGAAAGTCCCTGCCCGAATAGCGGTAGGTCAGGCGGGTGTGTTCCAGGCCCATCAGGTGGAGGATGGTGGCGTGGAAGTCGTGGACGTGGACGGGGTTCTCGGCCGGGGCGTCGCCGTACTCGTCGGAGACTCCGTGGCTGAAACCGGCTTTCACGCCTCCCCCGGCGAGGAAGCAGGTGAAGCAACGGCTGTGGTGACCACGGCCCCTCGGGGTGAGGTCCTGCCAGGGGGTGCGGCCGAACTCGGAACAGCCCACGATCAGGGTCTCGTCGAGCAGGCCGCGCTGTTTGAGGTCGGTGATCAACGCGGCGATCGGCCGGTCGATGTTGCGCGACAGGGCGACGTGGTCGGCGATGTCGTTGTGGCTGTCCCAGTTCGTGTTCGAGCCGACGTCGAACAGTTCGACAACCCGCACCCCGCGCTCGACGAGCCGCCGGGCCGTCAGGCATTGCGCGGCGAATGAGCCCGGTTTCGAGGCGTCTGCGCCGTAGAGGTCGAGTGTCGGGCGAGACTCGCGGGTGATGTCGAAGGCTTCGGGGGCTTCTCGCATCAAGCCGTAAGCCGTGTCGAACGTGGCCATTCGTGACGCCAGGAGCTCGTCGCCGTCTCGGGCCGAGAGGTGCCCCTGGTTCAGTTCGCGGAGCATCAGACCTTCGAGTTCCCGCCTCGTGACCGAGGTCACCGGGCTCTTCACGTCGGGTAGGGGGTTCGCCCCCGGGATCACCCGCACGCCTTTGTGGTATGCGGGGAGGAAGTTGGAATCCCAGACCTGGTAGCCGTTGTAAGGCTCCTTGGCCGCCAGGACGACGAACGACGGCAGGTTCGTGTTCCGCGTCCCCAGGCCGTAGCTGACCCACGAACCGATGCTCGGCATCGGGATCGTCACCGAGCCGGTGTGCATCCCCAGGGTGGCCGCCGAATGGCCCGCGGAGTCTCCGTGGACCGTGTGGAGGAAGCATAAATCGTCGACAACTCCGCCGACGTGTTCAAACAAGTCGCTGACCATCTTGCCCGACTCGCCATGCGGCCGGAACTTGTACGGAGAGCCCAGCACCTTGTTCTTGCCGACGGTCTTGTCATGGTCCTTCTGGAGCTTTGGCTTGTAGTCAAAGGTGTCCATATGAGAGATCCCCCCCGTCATGAAGAAGACGATGAGGTTCTTCGCCTTCGCCGGGAAGTGACCGGGGCGCGGCGCGAGCGGGTGGGCCGCGTTGGCGGCGGCGGCGATCGAGAGCCGGCGGTAAAGTCCCAGCCCGCCCACGGCGGCGAAGCCCGAGGCGCGTCGGAGGAGGGAGCGGCGGTTCATCGGCTCGGCGGGCATGTCGGCAGACTCCGTCGGTTTCCGTTCAATCGACGTAGAGGAATTCGTTGGAGGCCAGTAACGCGCGGGTCAAAGCGGCCCAGGTCGCGGCGTCGCGGCGGTCGGCGGGCACGCCTTCGTTCAACAGGCTTTGCCCGTAACGGGCGAGGAAGTCACCCGCCTTCTGCCGCTCGAACGCATTCGGTTCCCTACCGAACGCGCGGACGTACGCGAGCTTGAGCCGTGCCGCGAAGTCGGGCTCGGCGGCGGCCAGATGCTCCGCGAACCGCCGAGACTGCTCGTGGACGAACGGGTTGTTTAGAAGATAGAGCGCCTGCAAGGCCAGGGCCGATTCGTCGCGTGAGGCACTGGTGACGCTCGTATCGGGGCCATTGAACAGGGCGAGATACGGGTGAGGATGCAGCCGCTGCACCATCAGGTAGACGCTCCGGTGTTCCGAGGGGTAGAGCGCCTTGAACTGGGTGTGCGCGGTGAACGTCCATGTGTTGGTAGGCGGGAACGGGTGCGGGCCGGGCCGGTCGAGCTTGAGGTTTCCTCCCAGAACGAGAAGGCTGTCCCGCAACGACTCGGCGTCGAGCGGCCTGCGGTCGAACTTCCAGTACCGCGAGTTCCCCGTGTCGATCGAGGCATCCACCGATTCATATTCCGAGGCAAGCTGATAGGTCTCCGAGAGCATCATCCGCCGGTGCATCGCCTTGACCGACCATCCCGAGGCAAGGAAGTCGGCGGCGAGCCAGTCGAGCAATTCGGGGTGGGTCGGCGCTGTGCCTCGAAGGCCGAAGTCCGACGGCGTCGGCACGATCGGTTTGCCGAAGTGGTGCTGCCAGATCCGGTTGACCATCACCCGTGCGGCGAGGTTCCGTGGCGACCCTTCGGTGAACCAGCGGGCCAAGGCGAGCCTGCCGCTGCCCGTCGGGGGCAGATCGATCTTGCCGCTGGGTTCGAGGATCTTCGGAACCCCGCGCGGGACGAGCGCGCCAAGCCTGTGCGGTTCGCCGCCGATCTGGAGCTTCACGTCGGTCGGCTCGCCCTCGCGGACCGCGTAAGCCAGCGGGGCCATGGCCATCGGGCCTGCCTGGACCAGGCGGTCGATCTCGCCGCGGGCCTGCTTAAGTCGGCCGTCGCGCTGACGGACGGCCTTCGAGAGCGCGACCTTCGCGACGGCCAGAGCCTCGGCCCGTTCCGCGGCCTTCGATACGCCCGCGACGAATTCCGCCGCGGCGACCTCCATGCCGAGGTCGCGCACTTTCATTGCGGCGTCGCCGCGCGTCTCGTCGTCGGCAAGTTTTGCCTTGAGCCCGGCGAGCTTCTCGGCGTGTTTGGCCTCGAAATCCTTCCGGCGGTCGGGAGGGACGAGCGGGGCGAACTCGCTGGGGCGGCGGTCTTCCTCGGCGCCTGCGAACGGGTACTTGGTCCCGGCGAAGAAGCCGTAGAGGGCGTAGTAGTCGCGTGCCGAGATCGGGTCGAACTTGTGGTCGTGGCAGCGGGCGCAACGCAGCGACAGGCCGAGGACGACCTGCCCGGTCGTGTTCAGGGTGTCTTCGATGATCTGGTGCGTGTCTTCGAGCTTCCGCGTTCCGAACCGCTTCGCCTGGGCGATGAACCCGGTGGCGATCACGCGGCGGGCGTAGTCGGCGGGCGGGCCGGCGGCTGCGAGGATGTC
>JAYUFP010000855.1:0-3368 GCA_043738665.1 Isosphaeraceae bacterium | reverse complement strand
AGCCGATCAAGAAGCACCTCGACCTGACCAGCGGCAAGGATCTCGGCCGGCTCTACGAACTCGTCCCAACCTCCGGCTACCGCAAGCGCCGGCCTGTCCTCAGTGGCACAAAGTCGGTCGACCTCGTCGCGTTCCTCGCCGACCCCGACGCCTGGTGGCGCGAGACCGCTCAGCGGCTCTTGATCGAACGAAATGACAATGCCGCCGACCCTGCCTTGCACGCAATGCTCGAGGATTGCCCGAACGCACTCGGACGGGTTCATGCGTTGTGGACACTCGACGTCGTGGGCGACCTGAGTGCCGACGACCTTCATCTCGCATTCAAGGATAAGGAAGCCGGAGTGCGTGAGCAGGCCGCGAAGCTCTCCGAGGGGCGGCTGATCATCGCCGGGACGACTCTTTTTGAACCGCTGTTCGCCCTGGCCGGCGACCCCGACCCGATG
The DNA here is from genome assembly GCA_043738665.1 of Isosphaeraceae bacterium. Lineage (GTDB taxonomy): Bacteria > Planctomycetota > Planctomycetia > Isosphaerales > Isosphaeraceae > JAYUFP01. The sequence goes on along the minus strand of JAYUFP010000855.1, from coordinate 2,925 downwards.
GTGCGATTCCAGACCGCGTTCGCCCTGGGGACAAGTCCCGACCCACGCCGTTTCGACGCCCTCGCGACGATCGCGATCGCGGACGTCGAGGACAAATGGACCCGCACAGCGGTCCTCAGCTCGGTCGCGGGGAAGCCTTTGACGCTGATCCAGAAGCTGCAAAGCCGCTCGTTCTTCGCAAAGCCCGAAAGCCAGCCGTGGCTGGCCGAACTCGCCACGCTCGTCGGGAGCGAGAACGACCCCGCCTCGGTGACGGCGCTCCTCAACCTCGTCTCGGGTAAAGCGACCGACCCGGCACTCACCCGCGCCGCCTTGCTCGGCCTGGGTCGCGGCCTCCAGCGCTCCGGAGGGTCGCTCCGCTCGGTGATGAAGCAGGAGAACGCCAAGCGCGTGCTCGAGCCGATCTTCACTCGAGCCGCCGAGATCGCCTCGGGAGCCGGACCCGTGATTGGACGGGTCGACGCGATCCGACTCGTCGGGCTCGGACCCGCCGAGCCGATCCTCGAAACCTTCGCCGCGTTCCTCGACGCCAAGGAGCCGACCGCCGTTCAGCTCGCCGCGCTTCAAGTTTTGAACGAGTTGGCCGACCGCAAGGTCGCCGTCGTGATCCTCGACCACTGGAAAAGCCTCAGCCCCGCGGTCCGTCGCGAGGCGATCGAAGCGATGTTCGCCCGCCCCGAACGGCTGGAAACCCTGCTCGACGGGATCGAGCAAAAGGTGGTCACCCCGTCCGACCTTGACCCCGCCCGCCAGAAGCAAATGCTGGCCTCGCCGAACAAGGTCGTCAAGCAGCGCGCCCTCAAAATCCTGGGCGAGTCGCAGAGCCCCGCCCGCGGCGACGTCATTGCGAGCTTCCGGAAAGCGCTCAACCTGGAGGGCGACCGCGAGAAAGGGAAGGCCGTGTTCAAGAAGGTCTGCGCGACCTGCCACAAGGCCGAGGGAACGGGCGTGGACGTCGGACCGAACCTCGCCACCGTGACAGGCCGGACGCCCGAAGACCTGTTGATCCATATACTCGACCCCAACCGAGAGGTCGCCGCTAACTTCGTGAATTACAACATCGCAACCACCGACGGCCGAGTCGTCACCGGCCTGATCGCCGAGGAATCGGTGAATGCACTGACCTTGAAGCGCGCCGAGGGAGTCGCCGACGTCGTACCGCGATCGCGGATCGAAGCGATCTCCTCGACCGGCCAGTCGTTGATGCCCGAAGGCTTGGAAAAAGGGCTCGAAGCGAAAGACCTCGCCGACCTGATCCGTTATGTACGCAGCATTCAAGCGGGCGGACAGACCGGGGGGCGGTAGTGCAGCTTACGGACTTATCGCCCAAAAGTCTGATGCGTGATAGCCGGTCCACGCTCCCTAGAACTCCGCCGCCGCCGATCCCGATGACGTGGCAGGGACTTTTCTTTACAATGGACCGACAGAGGGCTAGAAAGTCGGTCATTCGTAGGGCAGGCTTCAGCCTGCCGTCCGCTTGCATGGTGGCAGGCTGAAGCCTGCCCGACGTTGGGTCGATGCCGAGCCCGCCGCGTGGTGAAATCTTGTGATTTTTCAGCCCTTTATCGGATCGGTGCTTCTTTATACTAAAACCGTCTCATTCTTCGTGACGCACCTTCATCCCGGAGTCGCAAACTCGATGTGTGGAATCGCCGGAGCCATTGACCTCACAGGCCGGCGAGAATTTCCCGTCGCCCGACTCCTCGCCATGACCGGGGCGATTGCACACCGCGGGCCTGATGACGAACAAGTGCATTGCGAGCCCGGAATCGCTCTCGGCGCGAGACGACTCTCGATCGTCGACCTGGCCGGGGGCCGCCAGCCGATCGGGAATGAAGACCAGTCGATCTGGGTCGCGTTCAACGGCGAACTCTTTGAGTACCCCGAACTCCGCGCGGAGCTGCTCGCGAAGGGCCACACGCTCGCGACCCGTTGCGACACCGAGGCGTGGGTTCACCTCTACGAAGATCGCGGCGAGGCGATGTTCGCGAAGGCGCGCGGCCAGTTCGCGGTGTCGCTCTGGGACCGCAAAAACCGTACGCTGATTCTCGGGCGCGACCGCGTTGGCATATGCCCCCTCTACTACGCAGAGCGTGACGGCTGGCTCTTGTGGGGTTCGGAGGTCAAGGCGCTACTCGCGACGGGTTTAGTGGAGGCGATTCCGGACCCTCGCGGGATCGATCACCTGTTCACATTCTTCTGCGCGGGGACGTCCCGGAGTTTCTTTCAGGGAATCCATTCGCTCCCCCCGGGACATTTCCTCAGGGTGCGCGACGGTCGCATGGAAACCCAGCAATACTGGGACCTCGACTTCCCCGACGCCGGTGACGAACGTCATGTACTTGACCCGAATGTGCTCGTTGACGAGCTGGAATCGTTGCTGAGACAGAGTGTCGAGCGGCGGTTGCGGGGAGACGTGCCGGTCGTGAGCTACATCAGCGGCGGGCTCGATTCGACCGTGGTCCTCGGGATGAGCAGCCGCCACCGAGGGCAAGCGGTGCCGTCGTTCACGATCGCCTTTGACAGGGCCGGACCCGACGAACGGGCGGCGGCGACCGAGGCGGCGCAGGTGCTTGGATCGAAGCTGACAACCGTGACGATGAACCGCGGCGACCTCGTGAACGCGTTTCCCGAGCTGATCGAAGCGGCCGAGGGGCCAGTGCTCGACACGTCGTGTGCCGCCCTCATGAAGCTTGCGGCGGCGGTTCACGGGCAGGGGTACAAGGTCGCGCTGACGGGCGAAGGGGCCGACGAGGCGCTCGCGGGTTACGTCTGGTACAAGACGCAAAAAGTCCGCGACACGATCGGACGACGTCTCGGCCCGTTTCTGCCGAACATGACCCGGAGGTTTTTGCTGGCCGCGATCGGCGGGCGCAAGACGCCCCCGGTGCCGATCCACGCGATCGGCGGCGTCAGGCCCGCTCA
>JAYUFP010000854.1:0-3375 GCA_043738665.1 Isosphaeraceae bacterium | reverse complement strand
GCGGGGCACGGGGCGAGTACGACCCGTGGCACCCTTTCCCCTCGAAGACAGCCGCTAACGACCACGGTTTTTGCTCAACTTATTGCTTCGCTGCGCCTGAGCCTTGTTTAAATACCAATGCTTCGCAAGAGGGGTAAGCGGAGGGAGCGTTTGCCTTTCTACACTTTGGTCAACATCCCCCGCGCCGCCAACGCCCGGGCCAGGGCCGTTTCGGGAACCGGGTCGAGGACCGTCAGATGTCCCATTTTACGACCGGGTGCGGCTTTTCGCTTGCCGTAGAGGTGAAGTTTCACCCCGGGGTCGCTCGCAAGTGCCGCGGGCCAGTTCGGTTCTCCGTTTGCCCACAGGTCTCCGAGCAGGTTAACCATCGCCGCGGGGGTGGTGAGATTGGTTGCACCCAGCGGCAGGCCGCAAAGGGCGCGAACCTGCTGTTCGAACTGGCTCGAAACGGCGGCCTCGATGGTGAGGTGTCCCGAGTTGTGCGGCCGGGGGGCGATCTCATTCACGATCAAGTCGCCGTCGGCGGTCAGAAAAAACTCGACGGTCAAGACGCCCACCGTGCCGAGCGCCTGCGCGATCGAAAGTGACAACGCCCTGGCATCGTTCGCGACGGCGGGGCCGACCGGCGCGGGCATCACGGTCGCATCAAGGATGTGCCGCTCGTGCCGGTTCAGGCCGACGGGGTACGTGAGGGCCTGCCCGTCATGCCCCCGCGCGACGATCACCGAGACCTCGGCGGCGAACGTCACCCAGCCTTCGGCCACGCAGGCGACTCGCCCGAGGTGGGCCCACGCGGCGGCGGCCCGGGACGGGTCATCGACGCGGACCTGCCCCTTGCCGTCATACCCCGAGGCGGCCGTCTTGAGGATCAATGGCGTCCCGAGCGAATGAACCGCTTCGGCAAGTTCGGCCTCAGTACGGACCGGCCTCCAGGGGGCGTGGGAGAAGCCGTTTTTCGCGAGGAAAGTCTTCTCCCGCAGGCGGTTCTGGCTGACCCAGACGGTCCGCCAACCGGGGCGGACAGGTCGCCGGCGGGCGAGCCATCGCAGCGCCGGGGCGGAGACGTTCTCGAACTCGACGGTCACCGCGTCGGCCTGATCGGCGAAAGACTTGATCGCCGAGAAGCGGTCGGGCGGGGCGACGACCTTCCAGTGGGCGACCTGCGCGGCGGGGGCGTCTTCGGTTGCGCTCAAGACCCCGGTGTTGTACCCCATCCGCTGCGCCGCCTGGAGGAACATCCGGCCGAGCTGGCCGCCGCCGATCACTCCGAGCGATGCGGGAGGGTAGAACGGCCCGTATTCGTGACGCGCTTCAGAACCGCCGTTCACCACGGGGTTTCTCCCACCGACTCGGTCTGCGAGGCGCGGAACTTCGCGAGAGACTCGCGGATCTTCGGGTCGTGCCGCGCCAGGATCGCCGCCGCGAATAACCCGGCGTTTGCCGCTCCCGAGGGGCCGATCGCGAGCGTTCCCACGGGAATTCCCTTCGGCATCTGGACGATCGAGAGGAGTGAATCGACCCCGCGCAAGATCTTGCTCTCGACCGGCACGCCCAGCACGGGCAGGATCGTCAACGCGGCAACCATCCCCGGCAAATGCGCAGCGCCCCCTGCCCCGGCGATGATCACCTCAAGGCCGCGAGACTCCGCCGCTTTGGCGTAGGCGAAGAGGCGGTCGGGCGTGCGGTGCGCGGAGACCACTTTGACCTCGTGCGCGACGCCCAGCTCGTTCAGGATTTCGGACGCGTGCCGAAGGGTCTCCCAGTCCGACTTGCTCCCCATCACGATGCCGACCTTGGGGGCGGCTTCAGTCGCTGCCGACTCACTCGGTTCAGGAGACATCCACGGAGTCTCCGACGTGGATCTCACCGTCCTTGAGGATGGCCGCGCGGAGGCCGCCGCGATGGATCAGGGCTTTTCGGACTCCCGGGCGGGTCAGCTTTTCCAGGTGCCCGCAAGGCTCGCAGAGGCGGACGCCTTTGAGTGTCAGGCCCCCGACGCGGAACTCGCGGCCGACGAGGTGGTTGAGGGCGACTCCGCGGGTCACGACGTTGCGGCGGCTTTCGGCTAGGGCGAGCTCGATCGATTCCTCGTGCCGGAGGGCCTCGATCGCCTCGGCCTCGATCAGGGTGACCTCGCGTTCGGGGTCGCGCTTCTCCGGGGGCAGATCCCCTTGGAAATAGCGGTCGCCGACGAGCCCTTGTCCGGAGACGCCCCGGGCCGATTGCACCGACGACAACGGCTCGCCCTTGGTGCCGACGATGAAAATTGCCGTAACCGTTCCGCGGCTCAAAGCGGTCGTCCTTTGTCGTGAGAAAAATCGCGAGGAGGTTTACACCGCCATCATAACGCTTCGGTCGTCGCCAAGGCCAGCGGGGAGGACGCCCCCTCAGAAGGGTTGCGAGGTCAGGGATGGCCGATGATCGATGGCCGATGATCGAGTGAGAGACTCGCTTTCTCGGCCATTGGCCATTGGCCATTGAACATCCTCGACCAGGAAAACACGTCTTTGCAATCATCCTGGACGTCCCCTGTCTTCTCCGGCAAGACCGGCAGATCCGTGCGAAAGCTTTCCGAGTCACCCGAAAACGCCCAACCGCGGCGCGGGGGTTTGTCGATCTCTACGGAGAGAACCGTTCCAAGCAAGGTATCGAGTCGAGAGGGGCGCGCCGGGGATGGTTACGATCGCGGATTTCTTGCGTCGTGGAAAGATCGACCGCCGCCCGCGACTTCGCCGCTTCGCGCCCGAAGTCGCCGCGCTGGAGACTCGCGAATTACAGACGGTGAACGGGACGTTGACCAAGGTGTTCGTCCACCCCGCGGTCTTGAAGCCGGGATCGAGCGGTCAGGTCCAGTCGGTGCATATCTACGGCACGATCTCGTCGAACCACGCGCAGACCCCGATCGGGCTCTTCTTCGTGACGGACGAGTATCGAACGTTCGAGCCTGCCGGAGCGATCACGCTCAGGCCCGCGGGCGGCAAGACGTACGGGAAGACCGTCTGGTACGACTACGTGTACTCGTTCAACATCAACTTCCCGACCAAGCGCTCGACCAACACCGCTGACGGCCGCCACTACGATCTGTTCGTCGGAGCCAGGGACGGCGACGGCACCGGGGGGCTCACCGTGGAGGTGCTGGTGCCGAAGACCTATCACGCGCCGACGACGGTGACCGTGGCCCGACAGAAGAAATGACGGATGGCGCATGGCGGATGATGGAATTAACGATTCGTCATTCGCCATTCGCCACCCGTCATTCGCCATCCGTCATCGCCGATCATGGCCGTATTCGTCTTACCGGCCTGTCCACCGGGCTGACGCTCAGCTTGGCGTCTTCGGGTAACTCGATGATCTGACCCGTGACGAGTTGGGTCG
>JAYUFP010000853.1:0-3378 GCA_043738665.1 Isosphaeraceae bacterium | reverse complement strand
GACCGGGACATGTCGGCCGTCTCCAGAGGGTTCCGAAAGGGAACTCCGAGTCTCTCAGTTCCCGGATGCGGGGACTTCCGCCGGGGCCGAAGGGATCGACGCCGCATCGCCCGGCGTTCCGGAAGGGGCGGGAGCAGCCGGGGCCGTGGGAACCGTCTCCGGCGCGGGGGTAGGCGTGGGAACCGGGAGCCCGCCGGGGCCTAATCGAGGAGGAGCCGGGGGCTTGGCGACCGGCGGGACAACCACTTCGGGCTCGGGAGCCACCGGAGCAGTCGTTCCGATCGCGGGGGCCGGAGTCGTCAGAGCCGGGGCCGGGGCGGGGGCCGTCGTCGTCGGTGGAACCGTCTCGGGGACCGGGGCCGTCGTCGGCGTCGGAGTCGTGGGGACCGGGGCTGTCGTCGGCGCCGGCGCCGTCTCGGGGGCAGGAGCAGGCCCCGGGGCCGGCGGGGTCGTGTCCGCGGGGGCCGGCGGAGGCGTCGCGGGTTCCGTCGCGGCCGGGGCCGGTTCGGCAGGCCCGGTCTCCAACGGAGACGGGGCCGTCGTGGGCGCTGCTTCCGTCGCCGGGGCCGCGGTGTCCGCTTCGGCGGGTGTCGGGGGCTCTTGTGACGGGGCAGCCCCATAAGGAGACTTCACCTGGCCATAACCGGTACTCGTGTAAGACCCCGCCGTCGGGGCGCCCATCATCCGCCCCATTGACGGGAGCGGGAAGTCATCGCACGTGTCGCAATGAGTGCAACCCGCCGAGGTCGCTGTCAAAACTGCGGCCGTCAGCGCAAATCCTCGCCGCAACATGCCGGTATCCTTTCCGTTACGTGGACGGTCGTCGTTCCTCGACGCGGCCGATTCGCCATTCCTGACTTGCACCTGACGACCCTCGCCATCCTTCGCGAATCCCCACGACTTCCTGCACCGATCCCCGTCGACCAGGTAACCGCAGCCCCGAAGCGTCGGATCGTCCGATGATCGGCGAAGTTGCCTTCCGACGTCCGCCGAAAGCCTTGAAAATTTGTCTAGCTGTCGAGAATTACCGTGTTTATCAAATTGCCGTGGAACGCACCTCACAACCCCCGTAATAAAACCGATTCAGGGGTCTAATTGGCGTCTCAGCACGATTGATTCGGCTTTAATGAGGTTATCGGCTGAGGCGAGTGAGAACTTGGCGCATCCTTGCCGAATCAGGCGAGAACGCGCCCAAACGCTGGTTCCGATCCTCGTCTCGGGTGAGCATTCCCGGCATTTTCTAGCGACTTTGACGAATATTCGGATTAAACCGATGCTCGCACCTTGGTTCGGTCGATACTTCCGATGACGTGGCGTCGCGTCTTGCTCCCCCGGCAATTTGGCAAACCAGGAAGGTTCGGCAAATCATGGACCTCAGGCGAATTCGGCGGCCGTCGGTGGAAACGCGAACGACCCGGACAAAAGCATGGGTTCCGCCGACTGAATGCCTCGAGAGTCGCGCCTTGATGACGACATTGGTTCCCGACATCGCAATGACGTCCGCCACGACGCACGACTCGCGCGGCGTGACCTTGCAATATGACGTTAAAAAAGCGCCCTTCACCCAGCCGTTGACCTTCGGAGTTTATCGAACGGCCACCACAGCGCTCGACCCGACTGCGGTGACGGTCGGCACAGTCACGGTGAACCCGGGCGTTTCGGGAACTCTCGACGACGCCGGGCTGCCTGCCCTGGCCGTCGGGCACCACGCGGTCACGCTCCCCCTCGCGGGCGGCCTTCCCATCAACCCGTTACACCCGAACGTCCTGGTCGTGGCCGACCCCAACCATGTGACCGTCGAATCAAACACGTCGGACAACACGGCCTCGTTTCATAAGTATGTGATCGGTGTGATCACGCACGGCGGTAAGCAGCCGACGAGCTGGACGAAGGGCCCGCTCTGGCAGCAACAGATGGCGGGAAACCTGACCGCGCAAGGGTACGACGCGGTGATCCCCCTGAACTGGGTCTCCCAGAGCAACCGCGCCGGTGCCGCCGCCAAGCAAGCCCCCCGCCTTGAAGCGATGCTCACGCAGGCCGCGGCGCAGTTTCCAACGGGCTCGCCGGTCGATGTCCATTTCATCGGACATAGCGAAGGGGCCGTGATCAATAGCGAGACCATCAAACGCCTCAACGCCGACGGCTGGCCTTCGAACCTCGCGGCAGGCTACCTGAAGGTCACGATGCTCGACCCCCACGCGGCGAGCACCGCCGTGAAGGGGCAGCAATACAGCACAAGCGGCGGAGTGCTCGGTGACATCGCCAAGGTCATGATTGATGATTTCCAGTCGAGGGCGAAAGATCCGCTCCCCGTCGTGACTTCCAACGTCCAGAGCGCCGAGGTCTTCTTCCAGCACACACCCATCAGCAAGGCACGGACGAATAGCGGGATTTATAACCTTTGGGGTCAGGTTCCCGTTCGCGGCATTGCCGAGTATTTCAACCTTTCAGCCGCGGGGGTCAGCCACGCCGGCCATTTCGGCGTCCAGGACTGGTATCGCCTTAATGTCGCGCCCACCTTGGGCAACGGCGCTCCGATGCTCGAAGCGATCGCACTGACGGGCACGCAAGTTCCCAATCCCGCGAATTCCGGGAACGGTCCGAATACCCCCGTCACCTACGCCGGCCACGCCGCGCCGGGCGCGACCGTGCGACTGCTGGGCGCGCCCTCGACCGGGCACAAACTGCAAAGTCTCTCCTCCACCGACGCCGGCCCCGACGGGACGTGGACGGTCACGACCCGGCCGCTCCCGCCGGGGAGCTATCGGATCGTCGCGGTCTCGAACATCCCGACCGCCGTGACGGGGCGTCGCGAATACTTCAAACCCACCGCGTGGCTGGGTCCGCTGGTTCTCAAGCCGTCCCAGACGACCCCCTGACACGATCCGCTTCGAAACTGGGAGGCGCATCGCGTCGCGCCCGACGACGAACCGTGCGGCGAGTTGCTCAGACTCGACGCTTTCCAAGGTCGGTGACGGCGTCGGCCGAGCTTTCGATCCGGACGGCCTCGAGACCGGCCTCTCGAGGCGGGCGAAACATGACCCCCAGAATCACGGGTCGCAGCGCAGGGAGGAAACGGGCGACAAGTTGCTCGTAGGCGATACCCGCCGCGTAGGTGAGGGTATTCGCTCGGAGGTAACCGGGCTGTTGCCGGAGAAATTCGAGACGCGTGACCACGAGTCCCGAGCCGCGAGCCAGCGCTTTCAGCGCATGCCTCGTATTGGCCCGGTAGAAGGTGGGAAAGGTGTCTCTCTCGGCACGTCCCGTGAGTTTGCGGACGATAACCGGGTGATATCTGTTGGGAATCAGCCTAGCCCCTACCGAAACATAATCCCAACAATTCGGCGTGAGGAAGACAAACAGTCCCTCATCCGCGAG
>JAYUFP010000852.1:0-3381 GCA_043738665.1 Isosphaeraceae bacterium | reverse complement strand
GCACCGCGAGGCTCAGTTCGACGTCGGCGGTGATGATGTCGCTCTCGCCCTTGTTCTTGGCGATCTCGACTTCCTGCTTCGTGGTCTCGATCTTCGAGGAGGCCTGCTTACTCTTGATCTCTTGCTGGGCGATGTTCTTATCGATTTCGGCTGAATCGAACCGGCAGACGATTTCACCCTTCGCGACGTGGTTCCCTTCAGGGGTGAGCTGAATGATCTTCACTTGAAAACCATTCAATTCGCAGACGCCGTCGACCGTCTTGACGCTCTCCAGATTTCCGCGCTCGGTGACGATGATCCGCAACGTCCCCTTGGAAACGGTTCCGGAGAGAGGTCTTTCCTGCGCGGAGGCTCCCCGGAAATCGGGCAGGAGCCCCAGATACGCCAGACCGCCGACCCCGCCGGCGACCGCCAGCGGGATGAGTAACCGCCACGGCAGCCCTCGGCGTTTACGGCTTGGGTTTGGGCTTTGAAAACGGCCCTGCGGAATCGGCTGGGAGGGGGGGTGGTTGAGAAGGAACGAGAGGTCCGGCCCCTGCGTTAACGGGGTCGGGGACGCGAGCGGGTCCGGGGAGGAGTGATTCTCTCCCGGAGCTGACGGGGTCGGGAACAGTGGCGACGGTCCCGGTGCCTCCGGGTGTGGTTGGTATGGCGCGGTCATTGGTCCAAACCCCTTGGGCGTCGATGTCCATGGTGTCGAAATCACGATAGAGATCCATCCGCTGAATCTCGTACTGCACCCAATTCTGGATCAAACTGTTCTTCGTCGTCAGCAACGTGTTCAACGCGTTCGAAAGGTTAAGACCGGCGCTCGCACCGAACCCTGTCGCCGCACCGGTGCTGGAGCGGGCGAGGTATTCCACCTGGTCGACCTGCCTGGCGGAAATCAAAAGCTGCTCCCGACCGATCTCGAACTGGCGGCGGAGCAGGTTAAGCTGACGCATGTCGAAGCGGATGGTGCGGACGACCTCGTCGTGATTCAGCATATAAGCACGACGCGCCCGTTGATAGAAGATTTGCGACCCGCGATACGTATTTCGTTCGTTCCTGCGGACGATCGGCGCGTCGAACCGGATTCCCATCGCGTGAGAGCTGTCCGCGGGGTCGAACTTGACGATGCCGAGGTGTTTGGGGTCGGTCGCCAGCACGCCGTTGTAATAGAGGTTCAGGCCCGCGAGAAGCGCGTTGCCGGCGACCTCGGTGTTGCGCCAGGTGTCGGTCACCTGCGCGAGGCTGTTCATGAGGTCGAGCCGGTTCCCGAGGGCGACGGAGATCGCTTCGGTGACGGTCAGGTCGATGCGGTTCAGGTCGATCAGGTAGACCCGGGCCTGCGTCTGGATCACGAAGAGTTCCGAGAGCCTGGCGCGGAGGTCGCGTCCGACGAAATCCTGTCGGAGTTTGTTCAAGACCGTCGCTGGGTCGGACGTGGCGATGCTGTCGAGCAGGTCGTTTGTGGTTTGGATGTTATCATCAAGGGCCCTCCCCGAGGTCTCGAACGCCGCGCTCAACTGCTTTTCAAGCTGGACCTGGCGTTCGAAGCTTTCCTTGTCGTCCTCTTCAATCGGCCCTTTTCCTGAACCGACCTTTCCGCGCTCGGCGTCGATCCGGGTGCGCCACTTCTTGAGTTCGCCGTCGATGATCTTGGCGACCGCCTTCAGGTCGTTGAACTCGTCGAGGAGTTTCTTCGTCGAATCCACGAGCACAGCGCGTTCGGGGGGCTTGTCGAATTGAAGAAGCCCCAGATAGAGCACGTCGTTCGCTTTACGAAGCGTGTCGAGCCTCGGGTCGTTGAGCTCGAACTGCTTGAGGAGCGATTCATCGATCTTGATGGGGAAGTCGGGGGGAAGTCCAAGCTGGATCTCCCGGTAGTTGTCGAGCGAGGTTTGAAACTGGGCCTGTTGGCCGAGGAGGGAGATCCGGCCGGCCTGGTACGTTTGCGCGATGACGTCGCGCTGGAGTGAGTCGATCAGGTCGGCCTTCACCAAGGCGTTGTATTCTTCAAGGCTCCGTTTCAGAGCCTGCACCTGGTTTTCCTGGTTGCGGATCTGCTGGAGCGCTGTCAAGAGCTGGAGGTAGCTCGAGATCGTGTTGACGTAAAAACCGCGGCGATACTGCGCGAACAGGCGGACCGTGTAAAGGACGGCGCGCTCTTGGATCGAAAGGGGTTGCGTGACGTTCCGCGCCCAGGCTCTCTGGAGCAGCGGCTGCGTGACGTTCAGCAGGATGTTCGAATTGACGCGCTGAAAGCCGTGGCCGTTGTATTCGAAGACAAGTTGATTGGCGAACGACGTGATGATCTGCGCGCCGGAAAAAAGCGACCAGTTGAGCGTGCTGGACGAAAAGTTCAGGAGCTGGTTGCTCTCATTCTTCCGGATCCCGGACTGGCGAAACTGGGCACCGTCGTTGTTGAAAAACTGAGGGAAATAGCTGAACCGGGTCAGGGTCAGGCTGAGCGCCTGGAGATAGACGAGCTCGACCTGGGTCTGGTAATCGCGGCTGTTCTTGAGGCCGATCCGCATGGCCGAGGGGCCGTTCAGGAGCAGGTCGCCGTCCTTGTCTCTGGGGACCTCGGCCATCCAACTGAGGTCTTCAACCGGCTGAATTCCGCGCTTTTTCCATCCCAGGAATTCGAGCGGCTTGCCCGCGGTGACCTGGAACGGCCGCGCGGCGGGGTCGTCGGGGACGATCGGCTGATGGTCGGGGTCGTGTACGTCGCCGATCCGGGACTTGGGGTCGGCTTCGACGGGTCGCGGGGGGACGTCCCACCGCCAATCGAATTCGCGCTGATTCTTGATCCGGTAGACGTCGCGGTCGGCGAATTCCCGGTAGTAGCGCCGTGAGCAGCCGACAACCATGACGAGCACCGCGAACAGAGGCGTGAGCCATCGCCGGCGACGCAAAGGACACCCCGCTTCAGCCCATCCTGGGCCGCTTGGGTCAACGGTTAGGCAGGTCCCGCACTCCGTCACCCCCCATCCTTGGGTGGTGCGACAGTTGTCTCCGGCAGTGAAGTTGTTCAGAGTATAACAACTGTCCGAGACACTGCAACAGGACTTTTAGGGGATTCGGGGCGACTCGATCCGACACTGATCCGAAGGTATCGCAAGTGCGACGGAACATGGCATCACGAAGTCGGGTCGGTTAACGTAGACGGTGAGAGCATTCCGCGTGGTGAGGAAGAATTGAACGCTTCAGAGTCGAGGTGAGCGTGTTGAATCGGACCTCCCGGATGATTCTCCTCGTGTGTGTCGTAGGCTTACTTGCGCGACCGACCATAGCCGCGCCACCTGTCCCCGCCGCGACGACGGCCCGGGTCGATTTCGAGACCCGGGTCAAACCGATCCTACAGAGCCGTTGCATGAACTGCCACGCCAGGGGCAA
>JAYUFP010000851.1:0-3381 GCA_043738665.1 Isosphaeraceae bacterium | reverse complement strand
CTTTGGATCAACGGTGGCAGTTCGATCGTCAAGGTCATGGTGTCAAGGTCTCCCGTGCGAACTTCCAATCCACCTCGCGTCTGGTCAAACTCCGATTCCTTGTATTATGTCACCGACACCGCCTCAACGCCAACCGCCGCCCGCTGCCGCTCGACCTCGTCCAAGTCGATCGACCCCGCGTCCCAGACCATCGCGTTCGCCGCGGCGCACGCGAACGCTTGCTTGATCATGTCTTCGCCTGTCAACGCATTGAGCCAGGCGTCGACCATCCCCGCCAGCAGGCAGTCTCCCGAGCCGATCGGGTTCACGACTTCGATCTTCGGCGGCGTCACGCGATAGAGGTTTCCCTGCAACTTGACGAACGCCGGGTTCGGCCCGTCGGTCACGACCCCGCACTTCACTCCGCGGCTCGACCAGTCGTCGAGCAAAGCAAAAACATCAACCTCCGTCGGGTTCGGCTTCCGCAGGCGAATCCCCGCCTCGCGACGGTTCACCTGGATGCTTTGGGGCCAGAACCCCCAAATATGGTCGAGGGCGGGGCCGTAGGAGTCGAGGAAGACGGGCACTTTCTTGGCACTCGCCAGCGCGATCAGGTCGCTGTAAAGCCCGTGCGTGGCGGGCGACGGGCTCGATCCGGAAAGCGTGACGGCCTCGACCCCTCCCGCGCTCAATGCCCCCTCGACGCGGTGGAATAAGCCGTCGGCCTCGGCCGAAGTGATCACCGGGTCGGGGTCGAAAAACGCCGACTGGTCGGCGGTCCCCTCGGTACGCACCGTGAGGATCTCTCGCGTGGGAGAGGCGGTCGGGGTGACGATCGGGTCAAGCTTGTCGTCCCCTCGCAATAAGGCTTCGCAATGGGCGCCGACGGCCCCTCCCAGGAAGGTCACGGGGCGTGCGGACCTCCCCAGTCTGGTCAACGCGCGGGCGACGTTGTTCCCCTTTCCGCCCACGACCTCGCGGACGGCCTTGCCGCGCACCGAGTCTCCGGGCTTCCACGCTGGAACGGTTAGCGTCTTGTCCAGGCACGGGTTCAGCGTGACGCAGAGGATCATGAGTACGTCGATCCGAACGGCCGAGGGGAAAGTTTTTCGCGAGTGCGACGTCGCCGGGGTCGGGCCGGTTCGATCCCGATTCGTCTCCGGACCAGGAATGTCGGCCGCCCGTTGACCTCATGGAAGATCCGGATCACATACTCTCCGAGGACGGCCAGGAAGAGCAACTGTGCGCCGCTCGAAAACCCCAGCAGCGTCGCCACCCAGAACCACCCCGCGGGAATCTCCGAACCGGTCAGGACCCTGACACCGGCTCCCGCAAGCACGACCATCGCCAGCGTCATCACCACGAAGCCGACTCCGCCCGCCCAGCGGACCGGGGCGTCGCTGAAGCCCACCACGCCGTCGAGCGCCAGTCCGATCAACTTCGCGATTGTAAACTTGGGAGTGCCGGAATGCCGAGGCGAACGGTCGATCCAGAGCCCCGTCTGCCGGAAACCGACCCACGCGCGCAGCCCCCGAACGAACCGCCGGCGCTCGGGCAACTCGTTGATCGCGTCGACCACGCGCCGGGTCATGATCCCGAAGTCGCCGGCGTCGCGAGGGATCTCGACGTCCACGATCCTCCCGAGGACGCGATAAAACGACCGATAAGCGAGCTTCTTGAGGAACCCTTCGGGTCTGCTGGCGCGCACGGCGTAGACGACGTCATACCCTTCGCGGAGCTTGGCCCAAAGCGGGCCGATGGCCTCGGGGGGGTCCTGGAGGTCGCCGTCCATGACGACCACGACATCCCCCTTGGCGTGCATCAGTCCCGCGGAGATTGCCGCCTGGTGGCCGAAGTTTCTTGAGAGCGCGATGCCTCGAAAACGGGAATCCGCGGCGTGAGCCCGCGAGATTTCCGCGAACGTACCGTCGCGAGAGCCGTCATCGACGAGGATCACTTCGGAGTCGACCGCCAAAGCGTCGAGCACACGGGTCAGCCGCGCGACGAGCGCAGGGATGAGCGCCTCCTCGTCGAAGAGCGGGGCGACCACCGAGAGCCGGGGCGCGGGATTGGGGGTCGGTATCGACTCGTCACGCGGCAATGGTTCGATTCCCCACGGAGACGTTCTCAATCGAAGAATTAGCGCAGGAGTGTCGCGGGAACGGCGAGGGCACTCTGTTTCATGTCTTCCAACGAATCGTCGATCATGGGTCGATACGGGGGCAGCGTGACCCAACGCGAATCCTCTCCGTTGAGCCCTTCGACCACGGCCTTGGCCAGCGATTCGGTGTACGCGACCGCGCCCCGTCGCGTCATGTGGACCGGGTCGGCGAACAGTTCGGTTCCGAAGCCGGAATTCTGGGCGTTGACGACGGTGACGTTCGGGTAGAGCGTCTGGAGCCGGCACATGTGGCGCGCGTACGCCGCGTCGAGCCCTCGTTTCGCGCGAGCCGTCGTCATCTCGGGACAAAACGGCGGAATGTGCCAGAACACCGGGATGTTTCGCGATTTCGCGAGGTCAAGAAATCGGCGAATCGAGGCCGCGCTCGACCGTGTCGGCTTCCACGGCTCGTCGCGCAGTAATTTGTCGAAGGCGGGGCCGATCTTGCCGTCGAAATCGCTCTCGGGAAGCAGCAACGCGCCCGAGTTCAGGCGCTTGTTCCGGAGGACCATCAAATTCTTGAGCCGAACGTGGGTGCGCTCCGCTCGAAGGGCCGACACGACCGCCGAACGGATCTGGTCTCGGCTGTGCAACGACGCGAGAACCTTGTTCGCGATGATGGCGGTGAAAATCCAGGAGTCGCGCGCCTCCCGGGCGAGGACCGCGGATTCCCTGATCGAGAGCAATTCCGGATACAGATACAGGCTCTCTCGCGGGTTATCGCTGAGCGAGTTGGGGTGCATTTCGACCAGCAACGCTTTGGGCTGAGCGCCTGCGTTCAAGGCTTGCCTGAGCAGGTTCTCGGCCGCCGGCGGTGGTCCCGAACAGACCGCGAGGTTGTACGCCTTGAGCCCGGTGACCCTCTCGAAAACACTGGGAATGACCGCGAACGTACTCATGCTCGAACCGAAGCAGAGAACGTCACACCCCGGCGCGATGGATCGCGCGGCACGGCCGCTCATGGACCATTCGCGTGCTTCGTGTCTTACGAAGTCGAGAGGATGACTCGTGACGTAGTGCTCCCCCAGGACGATCAAGACGATCGCCCCGACGACCCCCCAAGGAGCCGAAAACGCACGACGCTCGTGAGTGTACCCGTCCAAAAGACCCGCCTCCCGACGACCGTCCCTCATTCCGTCCCTGGAAAGAGGCGGTCTGATATCTCAGTTCCCCCGGAATCGTGCAAGAGGAAGTTATTTCGAGAAGAAGGCGGATGACGGGGTGCGCCAACGGATATCGGC
>JAYUFP010000850.1:0-3384 GCA_043738665.1 Isosphaeraceae bacterium | reverse complement strand
ATTTGAAGCCCGTGGAACCCCCCAAGCTTCCCCCGGGAAGTCGGGCGGTGTCGGCCATTCTCGGCAAGGATGACAAGAAGAGCGCGGTCCCTGAATCCTCACCCTGAACCCGGGTCGTCGGAACGGAGTCTAGCTCCAATGGATTGGCAAACGCGATCGACCACCAAACAATGGCGGACTCACGCCGGCCATTCCGAGCCATTCGCAACCCACCAAGGGCCGCACTTGCCCGGGAGGGCGTTCGCGACTGGAACCGCCATCACCCAAAGGACTTTCAACGTGTCGGCGACGACCCCGAACCGCTCTCCCCGACTCGTCACGCTCGACGGTTCGGAAGGCGAAGGGGGGGGACAGATTCTCCGAACCGCGCTGACCCTCTCGCTTTTGACGGGCATCCCGTTCCGGATCGTCAAGATTCGAGCCAACCGTCAAAAGCCGGGTCTCCGTCCCCAGCATCTCTCGGCTGTACAGGCCGCCACGGCGCTCGGGAATGCCGAGGTGACTGGAGCGGATGTCGGCTCTCGCGACCTGACCTTCCGGCCCGGAACCTATACTCCCGCCGACCTCGACATCGACATCGGAACCGCGGGCGCGACCGCCTTGGTCCTCCAGACGCTTCACCTGCCGATCGCCCTCCGCGCGGCGTCTCCTGTGCGGGTCACGCTCTCAGGTGGGACATTCAACACGAAAGCGCCCTCTTACCCGTTCCTGGCGACCACCTGGCGCGCCTATATGACGGCGATGGGGTGCCCGGTCGCCCTGGCGATGCCCAAAGCGGGTTTCTACCCGCGCGGCGGCGGCCGACTTGACGCCTGGATCGAGCCTGCCGCATTGCGGCCATTGACGCTAACCACTCGTGGCCGGATCATGCGGATCTCGGGCGAGGCGGGTGTCTCGGGGCTCAAGACTTCGATTGCCGAGCGGCTCCGCGCCCGTGCCGAAGAGCGTCTGACCGTCGCCGGGATTGTCGGCGATGCGCCGATCGCGATCGACGTGACCGAGTGGAAAGGTCCGTCTCCGGGAACCGCGATCCGGCTCTCGGTCGAGTACGAGGGGATGTCGGCTGCCGCCACGTTCCTCGGTCTGGGAGAGCGAGGCAAGCCCGCCGATCTTGTGGCCGATGAGGCCGTCGATGAGCTTCTCGCCCATGACGCCAAGGCCAACGCCGCCGTCGATCCTCACTCCGCCGACCAACTCCTGATCCCGTTGGCCCTCGCGCCTGGAGAGAGCATTTACACCGTCTCGGAAGTGACCGAACATCTCCGCACGAACATCCAGACGGTTCAAGCCTTCCTGAAACGCTCGATCCGCATCGAAGAATCCGAAGGTGATCAAACGGCGCGGGTGGTCATCATGGGATCGCCGATCTCCTGATTGGCACCTCAAAGAGGTCCATGTTCCGCCTATCCAGGTGTGGAGTGCGGCGGCTTGCCGACGCTGTGAAACCCGCGTGGACACGTCCCTCAGTCCCTCACTACCCCTGAGAGCGGGAGCAAGCTCCACGCACTCCAAAGGGCCGAATTAACGGCTCCCGGCACGTTTTCCACGTGCGTCATAGATAGCCGAGATCGGCCAACCGTTGCTGAATGGCGGCGTCTTCTTCCTCGGTGTAGGCGACTGGCTGCGTCTCGGGCAAAGGCATCGACAAGGCCGATGGCTCGGCTTCGACGTGCGGGAGCAGCGCGGGGTCGAGAACTTCCGTCAAGACCCGACCGTCCATGTCGGTCGGTACCGGGACCCCCAGGATGAGCAGTAACGTCGGGGCGATGTCGAGCAGGTCGGCGTCGGCGGGGAGGGTCGAACCGGCTTGAAACGCAGGGCCGCTCGCGATGAAAATGCCTTCCATCCGATGATCGCCGGTCGGTCCGAAGGCGGGGGAGATGAGCGTGTTTGTCGTGAAGTCGTGAAGCCCGATCGTCCTGTACCGCCAGTCGTTGAGCACCACGGTCAGGTCGGGGGCGAGGTGGGCATGAGGGCCGTGATAAAGCTCCTCAGCCTGATAGACTTTCGCCACCAGCGGAGCCCCGGTCTCGGGATGGAGGATGGCTTCGAGCGCCGCTTTTAGATCCTCGCGAACGCTTCGCGCGTCTTCCGGCTTCACGCAACCGAAGGGCTGGCGTCCTTTGAGATTCACGAAGATCTGTCCAAAATTTCCCTGGGCATAGGCCCGCGTTTTGGACCAGTCGATATGGCGGCGTGAGAGGAACGCCGATTCGGCAAGCCGATCCATCCAGTTGTCCTGTTTCCCTCGAAACCGGCTCACTCGTTGGTCGGCCAAGCCGAGCTTGATCATCTTGTTGTAAAACCACTCGGGCGTGATCCCTCGCTCGTAACACCAGCGCTTTTGTTTCACATAAAACGAGTCTTCGAGCGTGATATCACCGCGATCGAGGAGCCAGACGTTGAAGTTGACATAGTGCTCGATTGGCCCGAACCCGTGGTCACTCATCAAGATCAAGGCGGTATCCGGAGGCAATGCCGCTTCAATCTCGCCGACTCCGCGATCGACGGCCGCCCAGAAATCGTGACAGGCAGGGATCAAGGCGTCGAGTGCTTGCTCCCTGCCGAGACGCGCTGAGTGCGACCGATCCCAGACATGCCAAAGCTCGTGCTGGATGCGGTCCGTCGCCATCAGGTCGAACATGAAGAGGTCCCACTCACAACGCTTCATGAGAAACTTAACGGCATTGAGGTGGTGTTCGAGGAACTCGCGGAGTTCGGTGAGCGCGAGGGCCTCGCGACCGCCGTCGTGGGTGGAGGTGTTCCAGGGGCGATAGGGACCGATCGCCTGCTCGAGTTCCGCCAAGATGGCCGGGTCGCTCGCGAAATCAGGCGCATTGGCGGGGCTCAGAAAGTCGCCGAGGTAAAAGCCGGGAGCCGATCGCGGGGGATAGCTCATCGGCACCCCGCCCGCGACCGTCTTCAAACCATGTTTGCCGGCGATCTCCCAGACGAGTTCGGTCTTGATCGCGCGCGAGGAGTTCACCCGCCCCTTGAGAGGGTCGTGTGCGTATTCGAGGAACTCGAAGATGCCGTGCTTCCCCGAGTTCTTACCCGTCATGACCCCGGTCCAGGCCACGGGGCTGAGCGGCGGGAACACGGAATGAAGCGTCCCTGAAACCCCTTGCCGCATGAGCCTGGCCAGGTTTGGCAACCGCCCCTCGGCGATAAGCGGACTGAGCAGGTCCCAAGTCGCCCCATCGAGACCGAGCAAGAAAACCTTCGTCACACGACCCACTCCATTCCCTTGCAAACACGTTCCAGCCCATGTCATGGCTCACGTTTGTTGAGAACCCGCATTTTATCTAACCCCCGTCAGCAAAAGCGACGCCGCTTTTCACTGAATCGCGGCTCGTTGATGCATAAATCGTGGACAGGTCTGAT
>JAYUFP010000849.1:0-10210 GCA_043738665.1 Isosphaeraceae bacterium | reverse complement strand
TCGTGTGGTCGGGGCTCTCCCAGAGCCGTTTCGCCTCGGAGCGGATCGGGAAGCGACCGGCGTCGAATCCCATATGCATGGCGAAACGGAAACCGAAGCGCTTGCCGATCTGGGGGAGTAACGGATAGAGCCCGAATCGGCGACGCGCGAGAGTTTCGACGTTTCGTTTATCGAGATGCTCGCGGTACACGTCGGCCCCATGCCGGAACTGCCAGAAGATCGACTCGATCGGCAACAGAGGTTCCTCGGTCTCCGCGTACGCCCCCCCGGCCACGTCGGCCCATCCTTCGGAGATCGCTTCGCGGAGCTTCCGGAGGCTCTCCGGGTCGCGTTCCGCCTGGGCTTCGATCGCCTTCGCGGGGGCAAGGAAGGTCACCGGTGCCTTGGCTTCGAGCGGGTCGGCCAGAACCCCCTTCGGCATCGCCGGGTCGATCAGACAGAGGTCGATCACGTAGGAGTCAACCGGGTAAAAACGCTCGCGGGCGTCCGTGAGCTTCTCGAACCCGGCACGGAGATGATTCTTGGCCGTGCTGAGATCATCGGCAATCCACGCCCTCGCTCCCTTCAGGATCTCGCTCGCGAGTCCGTCATGGTCCAGTGTGTCGGCGTGACTCATGCCGGTGGTCAGATCACGAAGCCAGCCGTACATCGATCCGAAAGCGAGGAAGTCGAGCACGAGTTCCTTGGATTCGGTCGGGGTTGCCGTCTCGCTCTGAGAATCCGCGAGCACGCCGGTCAAGACGACGCTCAAGGCTTCTCGATCCCGGCCCCCCTCGACGAAAGCCGTCCCGGCGTCCTCACACTGGGTCCGGTAACCCGACGGGAGACGGTCCGAACGTCCTTCGGGGCCAAGCCGGATTTCACGAGGGCCGGGTGAAGTGGGGAAATCTTCACTCTCAACGCGAGGGAGACCGATGAGCTTTGCCAGGACCGCGGGATGCCAGGGAGCGGTTGTTGAAACCCAGATCGCTTCGGCCTCTGTGTCCGTCAGATTCGCGGGAGGCTCTGAGCCATGATAGGGAACCATCGAAACGACCGACCAGCCGTCGGCCGGCACGAGTTCGGGAGTCTGCTCCTTCGCTTCGTTTTCTCCCGCGGTTTCGGGATTCCCTTCGTCCTCGGACGCCGTGCTCATGCGATCAGACCCCCAACTCGGACTTGAGCTGCTTCACTTCGGCGCTCAACGCGGCGACAGTGCCCCGTAGCGTCTCCATCTCGGCCTTCATTGCCGCAATTTCGGCCACCCAGCCGGGCTCCTCGAGCGCCGAGGCGTGCTCGTGACGAACGGCCGCGGAACGGATCGGGCGTTCGACCTCCTCCTCCGCGGCGACCGGCATGTTCGCGAACGCCTGCTTCACGCGCTCGGCCTCTTCGGGCGGATACAGCCCGTGCGTGACGGTCACGCCCCTCCTCTGACCGGGAGGGGAGAGGTACTGGATCAGGCCGCGAGGCGCGAGGCCGTCGAGAACGGTTTGCAACGCCGTGATGTCGGGCAGTGGTTCCATCCGGCTGGCTCTCGCTCGAAGATCGCCCTCGGTTTGCGGACCGCGGAGCATGAGCTCGGCGAGGACGGCGAGTTCGAGCTTGCTGACCTTGAACCAGTCGTAAAGCGTGTGCTTCCAGCGGACGACCCGGCCCCCGGCCTCGACCATCACCGCCGCGCCCTTCTTGCGGAGCCCCTGAAGGATCTCATCGACGTCGTCTGCGTCGTAATTCGTGACGGGGTCGCGGTTTGACTTCTGGTTCGAGCCCGTGACGATCGCCGCGATCGTCAACGGGTAGTACTCCGGCGTGGTCTTCGCCTTCTCGACGAGAACTCCAAGGATTCTCCGCTCGCGGGGCGTAAGGGGAACCCAGGTCCGTTCGGCAGTGCCTGTGCTCATGACGCGTTCCGTGTCGATGATATGATTCAGTGTGGCATCATGGTGCCGTAAGAATTCCCGGGGTTCAATAACCCACCGCGCGACAAGATCAGAGCCGGCTGAGACGGGCCGCCACGTCCTTGAACTGGGGACCCGGCTCGCGCGCGGAGTCCGGCCAGACGGTGAGGAAGCCTCGGTAGTTTGATTCCTCAAGGGCTCCCAGAAGTTCCTCCCAGTCGATCCCCGAAGGAGGGAACCCCGTACGCCTCGACAGGCTCGTCACCAGGCTGGACTTGCTCGCGTCGGTCGCATAGGCGTGAGCGATCCAGGGGCCGAGCGCGATGGCGGCGGCGATCGGATCGTGGTTATTCTGGAGGAGCCAGGCCGGGTCGAGACTTGCGGCGAGCCCATTGGATTTGAGAGCGTCGAGTAGACCGCGGAGCACTTCCCCTGAGTCCGGGCCGGTCTCAACGGCCAGTCGGATACCGCGATGATCGGCCCTCCGGCCCAGTTCGCTCACGGCCCCGACGAAGGTCTCGCGGGCGATTGCCTCGCTTTCGGCGGGCAATCCACCGACTCGGGCGAGAACCAGTGTCGCGCCGAGTTCGTACGCGAGCGAGAATGCAGCCTCCGCCCGCTTGAGTCGATCCTCAAGCTGATCAATGGTGTCGAACGGTCTGCGAGTCGGCAGATTCATGGCGATCAGCGAAAGCTCGACCGAACGGAGCAGGTGCCGAAGTTCTCGCCGGCCCGTTTCCGAGAGGCGGTCGGGCGAGAGGTCGCCGACGGCGTCGAGCACGACACCCTTGGCGCCGAACGTGGCCGCCGCGCGGATCTGTTCGCGGATCGGGCGGGAGGGTTCCAGGCGCAATCCCAGCGGGCACGGAAGCATGGCGGAAATCCTTCAGAACGAACCCGACACCTCTCGAGACGGCCATCTCGCGAGGATCGAACCCTAACCGGTTATCATGGATGTCTCGCGGGCAGACGTCCCTCATTCGATCAGCGAGGCGCTCATGATCTGGGTCGACGGCAGGATCGTGGCGGATGACGACCTCAAAATCAGTGTACTCGATCGGACCTTCGAGCACGGTCTCGGATTGTTTGAAACGTTCCGCACCTGGAACGGACGGGCCCCGTTGCTCGACCGTCACCTGGCGCGTCTGGAACGATCGGCACGCGAGTTGGGCATTCCGCTTGACTCGGTTTCGCTGCCGGATCGGTTCGCCGTCGAGAAACTGGTCGAACGCGAAGGGATCGGCGAAAATGTGGCGCTGCGGATCACGCTGACCGGGGGGCGTGACGCGGTCCACGGGTCGACCCTCTTCATGAAGGCACGGCCGCTTCCGGCGGAGATGCGACACGATGGCGCGGTCGTGGACATTGGAAATTGGATCGTCTCCGGCGAGGATGACGCACTCGCACGGCACAAATCATTGAACTACTGGGCGAGGAGGCGGGCGCACGAATCCGCGAAGGCTCTGGGCTTCGATGAAACCGTTTCGTCGTTCCAACTCGCTTCGATCGGCCTTGCCGCGCTGGAGGGCAGCCGGACAAACGTGTTTTTTCTTATCGGAGAGACGCTGACGACTCCGTCTCTCAGCCTTCCGATCGTGCCCGGAATCATGCGTGAACTGGTGATCGAACTCGCCGATGAATTGGGTCTCTCCATCGTCGAGAAAGCTCCCTTCGTCGTCGAGAATCTCGACCGGGTCAAGGAAGTGTTCCTGACGAACTCGGTCCGGGGGATCATACCCGTTCAGAAGCTCGTTCGAACTGAACCCTTTAAACTTCACCAATGGCCCGCTCCCGGCCCATTGACCCGACTACTGATGATCCTGGCCTCGGATTGGCTGCAACGTCAGGGAAACGTGTCATGACGACTGTACAAGACGTCTCAATTTGGCTCGACCGATTCGCCCCTCTGAAGATCGCGGAAAGCTGGGACAATGTCGGGCTCTTGTGGGGAGACACCGATTCGCGAGTCACCCGCCTCATGACGTGCCTGACGGTCACCCCGGACTCCGCCTCGGAGGCGATTGAGGAAAAAGCGGAATTGATCGTCAGTCACCACCCGGTTCTGTTCCGCCCGGTCAAGAAAATCGCCGCGAATGACCAGGAAAACGGGATGCTTTGGATGCTTGCGAAGGCCGGGATCTCGATCTTCAGCCCTCACACGGCGTTCGACAATACGCGAGGCGGCATCAACGACGGGCTCGCACATCGACTCGGACTCCTCGACGTCCTTCCGCTCAGGCCGTTCGCCCCCGTCGGTGCGTTCAAGGTCGTCGTTTTCACGCCGGAAAGTGACCGAGAGTCCGTCCTCTCCGCAGCCTTCACCGCAGGCGCGGGCCGCATCGGGGCCTATGAAGAATGCTCGTTCGCGACCTCGGGAACCGGCACATTCTTCGGCACTGACGGCTCGAATCCAACCGTCGGGCAATCGGGTCGGCGAGAGGGCGTCAACGAACTACGGATCGAGTGCATTTGCCCTTCGTCGCGACTCTCGGCGGTGCTGGGAGCGATCCGCTCGGCGCACTCTTACGAGGAACCCGCGATCGACTTGTATCCGCTTCATCCCCTCCCGAACCCGGAATCAGGCGGAGCGGGAAGGATCGGTACGCTCGCGGAAGCGACGAACCTTGGTGCCTTTTCCGCGAGGGTTCGTGACGCCTTGGCCGCGAAGGGAGTTCACGTCGTCGGCAGGCCCGACAAACCCGTTTCCCGAGTCGCGATTGTCTGTGGCGCGGGGGACGACTTTCTCCCGGACGCCGTGAGTGCCGGCGCGGACGTCTTGCTGACGGGCGAGGCACGGTTTCACCGTGGTCTTGAGGCTGAATCGCTCGACGTCGGGCTCATCGTCGCCGGTCATCACTCGACCGAGCGCCCCGGGGTCGAAGACCTCGCGGTTCGCATCGCGACGGAATTTCCAGGTCTGACCGTGTGGCCGAGCCGTCGAGAGCACGACCCGTTTCGCCCGATTTGAGGGCAAAAAAAGAACCCCCGGCAAGGAAGCCGGGGGTTGGAAAAGAATTAGTCGGATCGGCACATCGGTCGATCGACGTCGCGAACTTCGTTCAATTCGCGGCGGGATCGACCACTTCGACCTGAGCCGTCTTGGAACGGGTGGTCGGGACGGCGAGGTAGGTCTGGTGTTCCCAGGTACCCGCCCAGGCCTGACCGGCCCAGCGCTGCAATGAGATCGCCTTGACCGTCGGCCGGTCTTCGTCGCGAATCACTTCACCCCAGGCGCCGGTGTAAGCCGCGCGGACCTGGGAAGAACTCTCACCGACGCATAGCAGACGCTCGCCGCCGGGGGCGAGGCAGGCGATCGCCCGCCAGTCCTGAGCGCCTGTGGATTCAGAAATACTCATTGTTTCCCATTTCCCCGCCCAACCGGCTCGCCACAAGGCTCCCCGAAATTCTTCGAGGGCACGCGACAAGTCCGCCGGGACTTAGACAAAAACCATGATCACACAATTTTGGAGTCGTCCAGCGGCAGACGTGGACGCTTGATTCCGATGAGGCGAGACAGTCGTTTCGACCCGAAAGAATCATACGCCCCCTGCGTCCGCGCGGCAACTCAACACGCCTAATCACGCCTGAGACCGTGACGCGAGCGTCGACGGGCAGAGGTTGTGCGTCAGTGCGCCCTGGGTTGCTGCCGGGGGGGATGGCACTCTCGTCGCGGGAGGCAAAGCGAGGAGAGGGTGATCGACCATTCACGCCGATCCACGAACTTCAATTACTTATCATAGTAACCACATTAACCCCCGAGGGCGAATAAATTCCCGGAAAAACCCGTGAAAAGTCCCGCCGAATTCATCGGGAGCGCGTCGACAAGTCGATTGTGAGTAACATTTTACCCTTCCGGGCCACGTTCTCGGACGCTCGCACCGCCTCTCCGATCGCTTCCAAGGGAAACCGGCCGCCGACTTCCGTGGTCAAGACGCCCGTGCGCATGTGCGCGGCGATTTCGCGGAACAGTAAGAGCGACTGGGGGATGCTTCGCGAGCGCATCCAGTGTCCAAGCCAGAACCCCTGAAGTTCACGCTTCCCGGCGATCATCCGTCGGGAATCAACGCGGATCGGCTCGTTGGTGAGCGTCCCGTAGACGACCATTTTTGCGTCCGTGGCCAGGGAGTTAAAGATCTCGGTCCCGGTGTCCCCTCCCACGGGATCGATCGCGAACCTCACTCCTTCGTTCCGGGTGGACTTGAGAACCTGAGCGTCCGCGGGTTCGTCCGCCGTCGAGATGACGACGTCTCCCCCCAACGCCGAGAGTTCGCCCATCGCCTCGCGACGTCGGACGACGTTGATCGTTCGAATCCCCTCATGCTTGCAGTACCGGATGATCATCTTTCCCAGTGACGATCCCGCGGCCGACTGAAGCAGAGTCTCCCCTCTGGGGACTTTGAGAACATGCTTAATAAGGGCGAGAACTGTCGCCGGGTTGACAAAGAAGGACGCCACTTGATCGTCTGGGATGTCTGACGCGACGGGTCTGGCCTGTTTGGCCGGAATGATCGCGTACTCCGCCCAGTTCCCGCCCGCGGAGTTGATCACCGAGACGCGCTTACCCTTGGCGAACATGCCGAGAAGGCCGGGGCCTGCCTTGTCGACGATCCCGACGCCTTCGAATCCGGGAGTCGCGGGGAGGGACGGCAACACCCCGTAAAGGCCCCGGACGACAAGAAGGTCCGAGGGGTTGATCGGGCTGGCGATCATCCGGACGCGGACCTGGCCGGGGCCAGGCTCGGGGATCGGCACGTCCCTGAGCGTGAGGACGTCCGCGGGCTCGCCGAACCGTTCGAATACGATCGCCTTCATGGTTCCCATCAGTCACCGGTGGTCGTTAGGTCGAGGCGGTTGCGCCTTGGGGTAATCCTTGTGGGCCGTTATCTTACTGTTTCAAGGATGGCCGATGGAACGATCTCCAATGTCCGATCGAGGAATAACCTCTCCCGGGACCGCCCGAGGAATTCAAAACGCGATGTCCAAGATCGAACCGCTGGTGACGACGGAATGGCTTGAAGCCCACCTGGGCGATCCGGACCTTCGCGTGGTTGACATGCGGGGTTACGTCACGACCCGCCCCGTCGGCCCCGGCCAAGAGGAAGCGAGTTACCGTGGAGCCGCCGAAGAATACAATGCGGGGCATATCCCGGGCGCGGTCTACATCGACTGGACCGTCGACATCATCGACCCGGACGACCCCGTCCCCGCCCAGATCGCCCGGCCTGAGCGTTTCGCCGAAGCGATGTCAGCGCGTGGAATCGGAGCCGACACGCACGTCGTCGCGGTCGACCACATGGGGGGTCAGTTCGCCACCAGACTCTGGTGGGCCTTGCAATACCACGGGCACGGCCGGGTCAGCGTCCTCGACGGCGGCTGGAACCGCTGGATCGAGGAAGATCGGCCGATCGAGACGGCGGAAATCACGCCCCCTCGCGCCGAGTTCGACGCGAAGCCGAATCCCCGACTTCGCGCGACTGCGGAACAGGTCTTGGCGCGACTCCACGAACCCGGCTTGCAACTGCTTGATGCCCGAGACGCCGGCCAGTACACCGGGGCGAAGCGCCGGGGTCCGCGCGGGGGTCATATTCCCGGGGCGTTGCATCTCCCTCGCGAAACGTTCTTCGCCGAAGAGGGCGGTTTTCGTCCCCTTGCGGAAATCCGCGCCAGGATTGAGGAGGTGAAGATCACGCCCGATCGGCCCGTCATCGCGTACTGCAACGGCGGGGTCGCCGCCACCGTCGTGTTGTTCAATCTTCACCGGCTCGGATTTTCAAATCTGACGAACTATGACGGCTCGTGGAACGAGTGGGGACCGCGTGGGGATCTGCCCGTGAGCGATGGGATTCAGTCGTAGGCTGGGTCTTGACCCAGCGCTTTGTGAATGACGGCGGTTTCGCTCGGTTCGGGAAAGCTGGGTCGTGACCCAGCCTACGTGACTGAATTTCAACGGTACCGCCTTGCGGAAGGCCCGTCGGTTGGGCGATAGTTTCGAAACACCGCTCAGCCTCGCGACGCCTCCCCTCAAAAACGCTTCGAAGGTTCTCGGCGGGATCGGGACATTCCTTGGGAGAAACGCTCGATGACAGACAGAGACCCTCAATCGAAAGGCGTCCCCCAGGGGGCGAGCCGGCGCGACTTCTTGCGCGGCTCGGGCCTCGCGGCGGCGACGGCCGTTCTGACCGGCCAAGCGACCGCCGCGATGGAGGAAATCCAGGCCGCGGATGCCGCGCCTAAGGTCCTCTCCGGCGACGTCAAGATCACCCTCAAGGTCAACGGCGAGGACCGGACCTGCACCGTCGAGCCTAGGAGCACCCTGCTCGACACCCTCCGCCACCGCCTCGACGTCACCGGACCCAAGCGGGTCTGCGACCGGGCGAGTTGCGGGGCCTGCACGGCGATCGTCGATGGCGCTCCCATCTATTCCTGCACCACGCTCGCGGTGGCTTGCCAGGGGAAGTCGATCACGACGCTGGAAAGTTTCGACACCGGAGCCAATGGCGTCCCGCACGCGTTTCACCAGAATGACGGCCTGATGTGCGGCTACTGCACGCCCGGCTTTGTTACCGCATGCAAGGCGCTTCTGGACAAGAACCCCAATCCCTCGGCGGATGAGATCCGTAAAGGGCTTGACGGCAATATCTGTCGTTGCGGGACTTACGTGGGCGTGTTGAGTGCGGCAATGGCCGCGGCCAAGACCATGAAAGGAGCTTGACCGATGGCGAAATGGCCCTCCAACCCGAAACTGATCGGGACGCGAATTCCCCGCCTCGACGGCATGGCCAAGGCTTCGGGGCGCGCCAAATATCCCTCCGACGAGAACCCCCGGGGTCTCCTCTTCGGCGTGATGCTCTACAGTCCGCACGCCCACGCCAAAGTCACCTCGATCGACACGGGCGCGGCGGAGAAGATGCCGGGCGTGAAGGCCGTGCAGGTGATCGCCAAAAACGGTGCGACCCTGCACTTCCAGGGCGACGACATCGCCGCCGTGGCCGCCGAGACCGAGGAACAGGCGCGCGACGCCGTCCGCGCGATCAAGGTGGTCTACGAGGTTCTCCCTCACGCGGTGACCGAAGCCCAGGCCATGGCCGATAAGGCACCTGAGGTCGTCAAGGGGGGCAACGTCCGCAAAGGACGCTCAGTCACCAAAGGCGAACCCGAAGCCGCGATGGCCAAGGCCGACGCCACGATCGAGGGCATCTACTCGCTCCCGGTCATTACCCACGTCTGCCTCGAATCCCACGGCCTCACCGCCATGTGGGAGGGCGACGACAAGATCAAGGCCTGGGCCAGCACGCAGGCCGTACAGGTGACCGCGAATGAACTCGCGGGTGCGTTCCAGATTCCCGCGTCCAACGTCACGGTCCTCACCGAAGTGATGGGCGGCGGCTTCGGCTCGAAATTCGGGGCCGACATCTGGGGCAGGACCGCGGCCGAGCTGTCGAAGAAGGCCGGCGGGCGTCCCGTCAAGATGTTCCTCGACCGGGCGCAAGAGCACCTCGCCGCCGGAAATCGTCCCAGCGCGACCGCCAAGGTCAAGCTCGGCGCGACCAAGGACGGCAAGCTCGTCGCCATGATCGCCGATACCCACGGCACCGGAGGCGCTCGCGGCGGGGCAGGGTTCCCGCTTCCTTACGTCTATGACGTCCCCGCATCGTCACGGTCGCATACCGACGTCTTCGTGAACGGCGGCGGTGCCCGCGCCATGCGGGCTCCCGGTCACCCGCAAGGGTGCGCCATCATGGAAGCCGCGATGGACGACCTGGCCGACAAGCTCGGCATCGACCCGCTCGAATTCCGGCTCAAAAACCTTCCCGAAGGCGACTTCAAGACCCCAATCTATGAAGCCGAAGTCAAGAAGGGGGCCGAACTGATCGGCTGGTCCGAGAAGCGAAAGCCTCGCGGACAGAACGGCAAAGGGCCGATCAAGCGCGGACTCGGCATGGCGCTTCACACCTGGGGCGGCGGCGGCGCGCAGGACAAACAAGTCACCTGCACGATCAACCCCGACGGCTCCGTGGAGCTGAAGAGCGCCACCCAGGACATCGGCACCGGCGCCAGAACCGTCCTGGCGATCATCGCGGCCGAAGTCCTCGGACTCAAGCCGACCGACATCAAGTCGAACATCGGCAACTCGACGTTCGTCCCCGGCCAGGCCTCGGGCGGTTCGACCACGACCCCCTCGATGAGCCCGCCGTGCCTGAACGCCGTGACCCAGGCGCGTGACGCCTTCTTCGCCAAGATCGCCCCGGCGGTCGAAGCGAAACCCGAAGACCTCTCGCTCGCCGACGGCAAGCTGCTGGTCAAGGGCGAGGCGAAGATGTCCTGGAAAG
>JAYUFP010000848.1:0-3403 GCA_043738665.1 Isosphaeraceae bacterium | reverse complement strand
ATCGGGGGCTCGACTGCGAAGTCGAGCCCCCGGTCGTTTCGAAGGACGTTGGAAAAAACACGGCTGTTTCCGTTTCACAGGTTTGACGGCTTCGGGAGTGCGAGGCTCCTGCCGAGCTTTTCCATCAGTCCCAAACGTTAAACGGCTCGGCGGAAGCCTCGTACTCCCGTTGAGATTGAAACAGCCCCGGGGGAAAACGTCCTGCGGCTTGTCACTCGCTGAGATTGCGGCGAGAATGGACTTTCTTCGCGAGATCGAGCGGAGGGTCATTCCATGTCTCTTGGAATCGCGGAAGACATTGATGTCGAGAGTCTCGCCGACCTGGTCGAGCGACTGGGAGGGATACCCTTGCGCCGGATCCGTATACAACCCCCGATCGGAACGGCGACCGAAGCCGACTTGCTCGCCGTGAGTCGACGCACGGGCCGTCTCTACGAACTGGTCGAGGGGACACTCGTGGAGAAGGCGATGGGGTATACGGAGTCGTTTCTGGCAGGCACATTACTGATGCTGCTCCGCCAGTTCGTCGACCCGAGAAACCTCGGTCTGGTCACCGGTCCCGACGGGATGATGCGTCTTTTCCCCGGTTTAATTCGGATCTCCGACGTGGCGTTCGCCTCCTGGGACCGAATCCCGAACCGCAAGTTCCCTCGCGAGCCGATACCCGACGTCGTCCCCGACCTGGCGATTGAAGTTCTCAGCGAAGGAAATACGAAAACCGAGATGGCGAAAAAATGTCGCGACTACTTCAGTGCGGGTGTCCGACTGGTCTGGCTGATCGACCCCTCAACGCAAACGGTCGCCGTTCATCGCGGATTGAATGACGTCTCCATCATCGACGATTCCCAAGCCCTTGATGGCGGGGATGTCCTTCCCGGGCTGTTGATCCCGCTGGGGCCATTATTTGCGGATCTGAACCGCGCGGGTTGAAACCGATCGAGAGTTGCAGTAAACAAACGCTCTTGATCCCTTTTGGCGATTTTTGCAGAGACACGCCATGTCCCGCCCCAAACCCGAGCCGATCGAGCCCGCCCGGCTTGTCGAACTGGCCGAGACGGTTATGCGAAACGACCGCTTTCCCTATCTCGCGACGATCGACATCGATCAACCTCGACTCCGGCCGATCTCGCCGGTGAGGACCGACGGGTTCACCGTCTACATCGCCAACCTCCGCGGCTACAACAAGACGCTCGAGATCGCCGCGAACCCCAAGGTGGAACTCTGCTATCTCGACGAACACCACGACCAGGTTCGCATCACGGGCCTGGCCGAGATCGTCCATGATTCTCACATCCACCAACAGATCTGGGACGCCAACCCCCTGCTCCGCCAGTATCTCGGCACGATTCACAACCCCGACCTTGTGCTCTACCGCGTCGTGCCGAATCGGGTGCGATACATGAAGGAATGGGCGCTGGAATATTACGACGTGCCCATCGGCTGACGCGAGTCACGGCGACGGCTTGCCGTGACGGAGTGCCCGGCCCGGTCGTTCTCCGGTCGACTTCCCGTGTTCGAGCACGGAACGTCCGTTGACGAGGACGCATTCGATCCCTTCGCTGTAACGGAACGGTTCGAGATAGGTCGATCGGTCGATGACGGTCTCCGGGTCGAAGACGACGACGTCGGCGAATTGCCCCGCGCGGAGCAACCCTCGGTCGAGAATTCCGACCTTCGAGGCGTTCGCGGAGGTCATCTTGCGAACGGCGTCTTCGAGCCCGAGCAAGTGACGCCGGCGGACGTAAACACCAAGAACCCTCGGGAACGTGCCGAAGCTGCGCGGGTGGGGATGGCCTTTTCTGAGCGGGCCTTCCGCGGCGAGGGCCGAGCCGTCGGAACCGATCGAGCACCAAGGCTGTCTCAGCGCGAGGTTCATGTCGGCCTCGGTGTGGTGAGCGTAGATCGTCCCCACACTGCCGTTTTCCTCGGTGAGGAAGTCGAGAAAGAGGTCGAGCGGGTCGGGCGTTCCGGTCGCCTCGGCGAGTTTCGCGTCGAGGATCTCTTTGAGGGTCTTCCCCTGGAACGCCGCGTTCGGGGCACTTAACTTGGCGCTCACGAGCATCCTCGCCCAATCGCCGCCGACGGCCGTGTAGTGGTTGTACCACCCCGGCAGACCCGACTTGATCTCGGCCTTGATCCTCGCCCGTTGCGCCGGGTCGCGGAGCCGGGCGAGCAACGCGGTGGTTCCTCCTTCATGAGCCCAGGGAGGAATAATGCTGACAAGATCATTGTTGCCCCGCGTATATGGATAAACGTTGGCCTGGACGTTGACCCCGCGTCTGCGGGCGGCTTCGATCCGGGTCACGAGTTCGTCCATGCGTCCCCAAAGCGATTGTTCGGCGATCTTGAGGTGGATGATGTCGACCGGGATGCCGGCCTTTTCGCCGACGGAGATTGCCTCCTCGACCGCGGCGAGGACCTCGGTCCCCTCGTTGCGGATGTGGGACGAATAAAGGCCCCCGTGCATCTTCACGACCTTGGCGAGCGCGACCACGTCCTCGGTCGTGACGTTGAGTTCCCTGGGGCCGGCGAGCATCGTCGAGAGGCCGATCGCCCCGTCGGAGAGAGCCTCGTCGAGCAGCGTTTTGATCTCTTCGAGCTGCGCCGGCGTGGGGCGGTCGAGGGCATCGCCCGTCACGCAACCGAGCAGCGTTCCGAGCCCGACGTATGACGCGACATTGACGGAACTCCCGCTTTTTTCGAGGGCGTCGAAGTAGCCGCCTAGGGTCGTCCATTCGAACGATCGATCCCCTTTGCGAAAGCTCGCGGCCGGGCGCTTCCCTTTGGCGGGGCCTCCCGACGAGTCTTCACCGAGGATCTCGGTGGTCACGCCCTGGGTGACCTTGCTCAGCGCCGCGCCGTCTTCAAACAGCGGGATGTCGGAATGCGAGTGAATGTCGATGAACCCCGGGGCGACGATCTTCCCTTTCGCGTCGATCACGCGGGCGGCTTTCGCCCCCTCGGGTATGCGCCCCACGGCCGCGATCTTGTCGCCGCGGAGGGCGACGTCGCCAAAAAACGCAGGGTTACCGGTGCCGTCGACGACGGTGCCGCCGCGGATCAAGACGTCAAAGGGTTCGGGCTCGGCGCTCGACGTCTCCGAAGCGACGTATGAAAGAGTGAAAAGGCTCCAGAAGAAAAGCAGTCGTGTCATCGCGGGCCTCGATCGAAGGTGAAACTCGTGGCAGCCGTCGGGGCCGCAATTGCGGACCCCACGGAATACAAGCTCCGTCCGGGGAACTGAGCGCGATCAGGTCAGAGCCGCTTCATTCACTGGGTCTTGGCGCTTCGGGAGTGCGAGGCTCTTAGAGTCTGTCCGGGAAGTTTCCCGGAGAAAAACGATGGCGGATGACCAATGGCCGATGACCGATGCGAGAAAACCGGCGGGAAAACGCCGAATTCG
>JAYUFP010000847.1:0-10286 GCA_043738665.1 Isosphaeraceae bacterium | reverse complement strand
ACGTTTCCCGAAACGAAGCCAAGTCCCTCGCGAAACGAAGCCGAAGTGAATCTGTGATGGCAAGTTCCCGCGAAGTGAGTTCGCGAAACGAAGCCGCTGACTCCGTTCAGGAAATTTGGGTCGAGTTGAACGGCTCGAAGTGTGTCTCACGATTTTCCGAAACGAAGCCACCGAAGGGTTTCGGGACCGCATGAGGTCGAAGCGCCGAACGAACCCAAACGGGTCGGAGGTCGAAGCCCGTGCGAGGGTCGCTGGGGCGATCGGTTCAGTCGTTCGCGCCGAGCGAACCCATTTTGTCAGCTTCGTTCGATTGAAGGCAAAAAAAGCAATTTCGGGACCCGATAACCGCCCGTCTCCCATGACGTCATGCGGCGGTAGGGCAGGAGAATTGCAAAATCCGACATCAACCCTTCTCCCCCCGGGAGAAGGTGCCGCGAAGCGGCGGATGAGGGGGTTTTGCCTTACGCAAAGACCGGGGACCCTCATCCGGCCTCCGGCCACCTTCTCCCGGGGGGAGAAGGACGGACTTTGCAATCCTCCTGCGATAGGGTGATCCGCTGGGGATTTCGGCGGTGATCGGCTACAATCGGCGGCATGAATGTCATCGTCGTCGTCTGCAACGGGTTACACCTCGGGTTTCTGGGCGCTTACGGGAATGAGTGGATCGAGACCCCGCATCTCGACCGACTCGCGGCCGAGGGAGTGGTTTTCGACCACCACTTCCCCGAGAATCTCACCACCATCCCCACTCGGCGAAGCTGGTGGACCGGCCGGTATGGGTTTCCGGACCCCGAACAAGGTTGGACGGCGCTCCGTCCTGATGAGGAGATCCTTCCCGACATCCTCTTCAAGCGAGGGGTGCGATCGGCGTTGATTTCCGACGTCCCGTTCCTCCGCGAACCCGGCAACGGATTCGGGCGCGGTTGGGACGACGTGATCTGGATCCGGGGCTCAGGGTACGACCCTTACATTCCCAAAGGCGACCCACGGGTCAAGAAAGTGCGGATCGCCGACGAACCCGGCCTCCGCCTCCCCGAGGAAGACGACCCCGATTACGAACTCTGGAAAGGGCGATGGGAGCAGTTCTTACGGAACCGCGCTGCCCTGAAGACTGACGTCGAAGAGAACACCGGGGTCGCCAAGACGGTCCGGGCGGCGATGGAGTGGCTCGAACGTCGGGAGAAAGACCCGGAGCCGTTCTTGCTCTGGCTCGACCTGTTCAGCCCGCACGGGCCTTGGGACCCGCCGCAGCCCTACCGCGATCAGTACGCGGCCTCCGAGCCCGACGAGTTCGAGGCCGGGGAGGAAGGGGATCTCGTTGAGGACGACGACGACGAGGTGATCAACCTTGAAGAGGTTCCGGTCTTGATGGACGTCCCGGCGGGTGCGGTTGGGGATGTCATCGACGAGACCGAGCTTTTACGCTTGCGGAGGACGTACGCGGGTTGTGTTACGCTCGCGGATCGTTGGCTCGGCGAGCTGTTCGCGACGTTGAAGCGTCTGGGCCGAATGGACGACACGCTCATCGTCTTCACCAGTGATCAAGGGGAGCCTCTCGGAGAGCACGGGTATGTCCGCAGGTTCCGGCCCTGGCTCTATGAAGAGCTGATCCACACCCCGCTGATCATCCGGATGCCCAAGGGGAAGCACGGCGGGATGCGGCATCAGGGGCTCGTCCAAACGGTCGACATCCTGCCCACGGCAATCTCGGCCCTGGGCCTACCGCCGGTCGAGGGACTCCACGGGCATGACTTACTGAGCCTGATCCGTGGGGAGCGGACCAAGGTCAGGGACTACGCCTGCATGGGGATGGACGCGGAGGAATTCGCCATCCGAACCCATTTGTGGCATCTGACCGTGCCCGTGGAGCCCGACCCCGACGACTCGCCCCGCGTCCCCGAGCTTTATCGCAAGCCCGAGGACCGCTGGGACCAGAACGACGTGGCCGGGCTCCATCAAGACGTGGCCGATCACCTCGAATTAACGCTGAGACGCTTTGTCGAGGCCATCGGACGCGAGGCGCTTGACACCCTCCCGAACCTTCGAGAGATCGCCCGTTTCAGCCCCGACTGACGGGACGATCGAGCCGAGGGGCCGGATCGGCACGGCGGTCGGGGTCGGTGTCGAAACACCTTTACCGCGGGGGTGATCGCCGCAGTCGCAGTTCAAGGCGTGTCGGTCGACCTCGATCTCGTCGCCGCGTGCCCAGGACGTGAAGCGGGAGAAGAGCGAGATCCGCGGGCCCTTGGCGGCGGAGGCTTTCGGGGCGACGGCCGACCACTGCCCCGGGGGAGTCGCCGGCGCGGCGGGGCCTGCCGGAGCCGGTTTCACGGTGGTCGCCGTCGAGGCCGTGTTGACGCTCGCGTCGGTCGTTCCCGCCGGGGCCGCCGGGGGGCGATAACGGTAGGCAGTGTCGGCCCCGGGGTTCTGATAGTAGCTCATCGGGAACAACGGGGCCGAGACGACGTACCCGCCGGGATCGGTGAAGCTCGTCGTGTTCGCCTGCGCCTGACCCTGAGCCTGCGCTTGCGGAGAGGCCGGCGTCGGGGCCGCTCCGGGAGGGATTGCCGCCGTTTGCGACGAGGCCGTCGGAGCCGCTGGGGCCGCGAAGGTCGTGGGTTTCGTCTTCGAGTGCTTCCACTGATGGAAGCGGTCGAGCAGCGAGTGCTTCTTCTTCACCGCGGTCTGAACCTGAGGACTGGGGGCCACCGCTGCCGGCAGGGTTTTCGACGGGGGCACCGGAGTCTTCGCGGCCGCGGGAACTGCAGGAGCCGTCTTCGGAGCAGGCGCCGGCGTCGCTTTCTGGGCTGAGGGAGCCACGGCCGGCGGCTTCGCCTTCGAGGGTGCCGCAGGAGCGGGAGCGGCCATCGGCGCCACTGCGGCCGGTTTCGCTTTCGACGGCGCGACCGGGGCCGCTTGCGGCGAAGGCGTCGCGTCGGGAGTCGGCACGGAAGGCGTCGGTGTCTGGGCGGAAGGTTCCTCGACGGGCGGCGAGGGGGCCGGAGCCGATTCCGGAGCCGGATTGGGCTCGGGCGCCGCCGCGGGGTTCGCCGTTGCCGGCTGAGTCGGTTCGGGGGCGGGTTTGGGCTCAGTCGCCGGCGCGGTCGTCGGCCCGGGTTCCTCGGCGGGGGCGGTGGAAGGCTTCGGCCGCGGCGCCGGGGCGGCCCTCGGGGGCGGTGCGGTGTCGGGAACCTGAGCGGGGGCGGGGGCGGGGGCGGGGGCCGGCGTCGGTCGGTCGGGGGCCGGGGGTTGGTCGCTCAGCGCGGGAAGCACATCCTCAGCCGAGGTCCGCCGGATTCCGTCGCCCTCGTCGGGCTCGACGGCGTCGGGAAGCGTCTCGGGTGTCAGGGCCTCGGGTGTTTCTCCGTCGGCGCGAGGGCGGGGCGTCGCGACGGGCGATTCCATCCTCGGCCGCCCTTGAGGCTCGGACGGATTGGAGCCGACCTGAAGCGCGACGGGGAGAACGGAATTCTCGGCGTCGGTCACCGGACGTCGAGACTGAGCGACGCTCGGCGCGGCCTGAGCCTCGGCTGGATTTTCACGATTCCTGGCCGCCTGGGCTTTGGCTTGCAGGTTCATCTTGGCCCAGTCGGCCCAGGGGTCATTGCCGGCGATCCGGCCGGACCCCGCCTTGGCCTGACTGGTCCCGGTCCAGCGAGCCGGGGAAAAGACCCGGCCGACCCTGCTGAAGAGTCCGCCGGAATTGATGAAGGGGTCGCCCTGGTCGGGCGTCGGCGCCGCGGCGGTCCGTTGGCCCGACGATTCCCCGGCGGGGGTCACGGAGGCGACCGTCTCCGCGTCGCCCGCGGCTGCGGGCGAAGGCCGGTTTGACGTCGCCGGGCGGTCGCCCCCGGCGAGCATGCGCAACGACGGCCGGGCCGCGTCGGACGGTCGCGCGGTCAGATTCTGCGCGGTTCCGGCACAGCCGTTCAGGCTCAGCGCGAGCCCGACCGGCCATAAGAATCGATACCCTCTCATGGCGATGTCCTCCGCCCACGACGCCGTTCCTTCGACGCCGACTCCTACTCAGACTCCTCGGGACTTCGACGAATCCTCGACGGTCCCTCACGTTGCAATCGATCGACACTTTTCGGGACGGCTCGCGTCGAAAACCGGAGGAATAGAGGGTCTAAGAAAGAAACAAAACGTCTCTTCCGCATAATCGTTGCAGTTGTCGAGTTCGACGAGATCGGGAGAATAAGGAGAAGAGGGGCGCGCCGGCACGATTTGTTCATGACGGGCCGAAAAATGATTCACGTTGAGAGACGTGAATCGCCGAAAGACGGGAGATTTAACATGGGTCGGATCGAGGGCGAAGCGGCGTCACACTTTCTCGACGCGCCTTGGTTTTCCGGTATCGAGCCGGCGTTGCGACGCGTCGTGCTCTCCGCGTTGATAGAGAGTGAGGCGGCGCCGGGAACCGTCTTGCTGGAGGAAGGGCGGCCCAACGACCACCTCTCCATCTTGATGACGGGGAGCGCCACGGTCGAGCGTGCCCGGCTCGGAGGGGATCGGGAGACACTCGCGACGCTCACGGCACCCACGCTCTTCGGCATCACCTCATTTTTCAGGCCAGAGCCCCCGACATTCACGGTCCGGGCGGCGGCCGCGGTCCGCGTTTTCACCCTCGACCACCCCGCCCACGAACAGCTCCGGCGAGAGAATCCCGCCGCCGCGGAAGCGCTTGCCACCGCACTCCTCAGGGTGCTGGGTGACCGCTTCCAGGAACTCGACCGCCTCTTCAGCAATTACATGAGCAGTCATCCCGACGACCCTGAGAAAGTGACCGAGTGGGCCGGCTTCCGCGCCCGCCTGTTTGATGAACGCGCGGATTGAGGGTCATGGCGGATGCCCGATGCCCGATGCCCGATGCCCGATGCCCGATGCCCGATGCCCGATGCCCGATGCCCGATGCCCGATCAACGATGCTCGGTGTGAATTTCGTCTTCTCGGTCATCGGTCATCGGTCATCGGTCATCGGTCATTCACCCCAGAATAGGCGTCTTCGCCCTTCCGGCTCTGAGTCACCTCCGGCGACACCTTGACGGCGGATTGTGTCGATAGGACTGTTTCATTCTCGGGCTCTTGACCGCTTCGGGAGCGCGAGGCTCCTGCCGAGCTTTTCCATCCCTCCCAAACTCTTGACGGCTCGTCGGGAGCCTCGCACTCTCGTTGAGAATAAAACGACCCTGATCGTGTCGGCAGGGCGGTTTCATTTTCGACTCGGAGTTCCCGGGATGCCCCATGCCCGACGGTCAATGACCGAGAAATGAAACCGCCATCTTGCCCAGATCCCTCAGTCTTCCTTCGGTCATGGATGATCGGGCATGGGGCATCTCGGTTCCTCGAAAGCGAAACGGCCCTGATTGTGTCGGGCTCGGAGTTGACGGGGCGTGAACCGGACCGCACAATGAAGTGAAGGACTGTTCGCGAGGCTACCTCGGTGGGACGAACACTCGTTGATTCGTCGTCGGCCGCGACTTCGTCGCGTCTCGAACGCCGGTCGTCCTTTTTCCCCTTTGATCGTCCGTCTCGGCCGGAGAACGCCCGTCATCGGCGTCGGTCGAATCGACGGGCTGGTCCGCCGGAACTGGGCTTACTCATGGACAAGACGCCCTCGCCGAGTTGTGCCAGTTGGCAACCCGCGTTTGAACGAATCCTCCAGACCGTACGCGGTTGCGGCACGCACGGGCAACTCCTCGACGTCCGCGAGCCACTCCGGCAGGCGCTCGGGGCGAGCCGCCCGCTGGTGATGCTCTGTCCCCACGCGGACGACGGCGCGATCACCGCGGCGTGTTTGCTCCACGAGTACGCCGTCCGCCGCGGCCTTCCCGTGATCGAGGTGCTCGTCTTCGCCGGAGAGCGGAACGTCGCCGCCCCCTGGCTCAACGACAAGAAAAAGGTCTCGGTGCGCGAGTCCGAGTTCCGCCTCGAATGCAACGTCCTCGGGGCCGAGGCCGTCTGCTGGGACCTCGACGCCTACCGCACCCCGGGTTACGAACCTTCCGCCAACGATATCGATAAGATCGTCGAGTGGTTCACCTTACGACGCCCCGGCGCCTTGATCCTTCCGCCCGCGACCGATGCCCACCTGGCCCACCGGATGACACGGGCGTTGGCGGCGGTCGGGCTCGTCGGCGCGGGGTTGAGCGACACGTTGGTGCTCACCGGCTGGACCCCCTGGGGTCCGCTCCCTCAGCCGAACGCCTATTTCAGCTACGACGGCGAGGCCGAGCGCACCAAGGAGTGGGCGATCCACTGCCATGCTTCGCAAGTCTTGCTGACCGACTACACCAAGTATTGCTCGCACCTGGGCCGCGCCTACGCGGCATTAACTCGCGAATGGGCCGAAGGCCACAGCCTCTCCGGACGCGCCCACCGGACCGACGAACGGTTCGTCGGGGTTGAATTATTCCAGATCGAAACATTAGACTCGGCGAGAACCGCCCCGAGCGACGACCCGATTCAGATGGCCCTTGCCTTGCTCCACGCCTCCGCCGGAGCCGGAGCGTCGGTCAAGCCGCAGGCGCTGGCCGTCGGGGCGATCTGACCGGACCGTCGTGCCCCACCCCACGAGGATTCCCCGCCTTTTTCCCCCGCCCGAGAGTCTCCGCCGATGCCCCCGTTTGCCCGCGAATTCAGCCTCGCCGGCGCTTCCGTGCAGGTTTTTTCCGACGCCGCGGGCGCTTCCCGGGTCGCCGCCGATCGGATCGCGTCGGTGATCCGTGAAGGACTCTCGACTCACGGAAAGACGGTCCTCGGTCTCGCGACCGGAAGCACGCCGATCGCCATCTACGCGAGGCTGGTCGCGCTCCATCGCGCGGGCGAACTCTCGTTCGCCCGGGTGACCTCGTACAACCTCGACGAGTATTACCCGATCGCGCCCCACGACCCGAACAGCTACCGGGCGTACATGCAGAAGCACCTGTTCGGCCACGTCGACATCGCGCCGAACCGCGCTCACATGCTGGACGGTACTGTTCCCGAAGGCTTCGCTGCCGCCCACGCCGCCGAGTTTGACCGCTGGATCGAAGCGGACGGCGGGCTCGACCTCCAACTCCTGGGGATCGGGCGGAACGGACACATCGGCTTTAACGAGCCGAGCGACATCGCGCTTGGAAAAGCGCTGACGTTGCCGACCCGCCTGGTTCCGCTCCATCCGGTCACAACTGCCGACGCCGCCAAGGATTTCGGTAGCGAGTCCGAGGTGATCCCGCGTGCCTTGACCATGGGAATCGGCCCGATCCTCGCCGCGCGATCGATCGTGATCCTGGCCCTGGGCGCGAACAAGGCGGAGGCCGTCGCGGAAGCTTTGCAAGGGCCGCTCACCCCGAATCTCCCCGCGTCGCTCCTGCAAACGGTCCCGGGTAAGGTCACCTGGCTGATCGACGAGGCCGCGGCCAAGCGGCTGGCTTGACGGGTAAACGTTCGGCATCGGCCCTTTGAGTGCCCAAAGCCAAGGGCGATCGGCCGACACCGAACCATTCCGACCCTCGCAACGTACCCATGGCTACCGGCACCCCCGGGAGCGGCCTCGCTTGCGCGCGTCACGACGTCAGAATCGATGGTCTACGCGGTCCCGACGGTCTGGTTCATCCTTCCATTATCTCGAAGACGACACCGTCCGGAATTCTTTTCCCGGTCGCGGACGCTACAGCCACAGGAGTGATCCCTTGCGACGGCCTTTTCGCTCTCTTTTTCTTTTCCCCTGTCTCGGCGCGGCCGCGGTCGGAGTTCTGGGCTCGGGCTGCAACTATTCCAGCGACGAGGACACCGCCGTACCGACCGGCTTGATGCAGCCGGGTGCCCCGCTCTCGCCCTCCTCGTCGAGCAAATCCGGGACGCCATCGTCGGTTTCGGCGAAGCCGGGGGCGGGCGACTCGCCCTCGAGCGAAGAGCTCACCTCTGAGAAGACGGCGATCCTCGATAACGTGATCCAGCTCATCCAGACGGCGTCGATCAAGCCCGGCGGCCAGAACTTCGGTCAGGCGATCAAGAACCTGAACCAGTACTTCGAAGGGTCCAAACCCTCCGATTATCTCGTCGATGACAAGGCCCGCGCCTTTCTTGTCGAGTCTTCGCTTTTGAAGGACAGGATCGCCGATCTGGAAACCCAGAGTTGGACGATGCCCGATGCGCGACACGTCGAAGACTGCATGATGTACCACGGGATCGCCGACCGCGTCGGCGGGGTGGGCGATGACTTGACGCGTGCCCGCAGGGTCTTCGACTGGATGGTCCGACAGATCCAGCTCGTACCCGCGGGAACGCTCGCCGCACCGCAGCTCGGCCAGGCGTATTCACGGCCTTACGACGTCTTGGTCCGCGGAATGGCCACCGAAGATGGGGGCGTATGGTGCGAGCGCGGCTGGTTGTTCCTCTCGCTCTGCCGACAGCTCAATCTCGACGGCGCCCTGATTTACATCACGCCTCCCGGAGCCAAGGGGCCGGGCATTTGGTGTACGGCGATCCTGATCGACGAGAAAGTGGGTGATTCCGTCGTCACCCGTCCTTACCTGTTCGACTGCCGGATCGGCCTGCCGATCCCCGATGCAAAGGGGGACGGCGTCGCCACGCTTCAGGACGCGATGAACGACCCGGCGATCCTCGCGAAGCTCGACCTCCCCGGCCAGTCTCTGTACGGGCTCAGCCGAGAAGCGCTCAAGAACAGCACCACCAAGATCGGCGTGCTGCTCGATTCCAGCCCGCGCTACTTCTCGCCGAGGATGAAGCTGCTCCAGCGCAGCTTGTCGGGGAAAAACCTGACGATCCTCTACCGGAGTCCCGCCGACCAGCGCGACCACTGGGTGAAAGCGCTCGGCCCCGACGCCGGCCCGGTCGGCCTCTGGGAGTTGCCGATCCGCGTCGAGACCCTGCTCTTCAGCGACCCGAACTTCATGGCGTCGACGATGGCCTCGCTCCAGATGTTCACGCCGAGCCTGCCCCTGCTCTACGCCAGGATGAAGGAGCTTCGCGGCGAGACCGCCGACGCCGTGCAAGACTACGTGAACTTCCGGTTCGCGGAAAAGGCGATGGACGTGAACAAGCAAATCTTCATCCCGCCCGACATCCAGCGTGCCCTCGACGTTTACGCGACCTACTTCCTCGGCATGTGCCAGCTCGACCGCAAGGAGCCGACGAAGGCGACGTTCTTCTTCGAGAAGACCCTCCAGATGCTCCCCGAGTACGGCCCCGGCCAGCCCTACTTCGTGATGTTCCGACGTGGGGCGTCGTCCAACCTGGGAAGGCTGATGGAAGCAAAAGGTGAGTTCGGGAAGGCCGCAGCCTACTACGCGATGGCCGACCCGACGCTCCAAAGGCACGGAAATCTGCTCCGCGCCCGCGACCTCGTCTGGCGTAACCCCACCGCGCCGATCCCCTCGCCTGTCGCTCCGCCGGTCGTCAAACCTGGCGAGGCCGCGGCGAAGTGATTGGAGAATCGCCTCTCGTGGAGTCGACACGGCCCACCTGAAATTTGCCTCGGATCAACACATTCAGACTCAGATCGCATCACTCCGGGTGGTAAGGGCCGTACCCGAGCAGTGATCCGGCCGCGCAAACGCCGATGACGGCGTCCGAGCCAAACGGGTCGGCCACGACCTGTGCCACTCGATCGAATTCTAAAATCTGGATGTGTAAGTTCGCGGCGATTTCTACCGTGACTTGGGTCGCTTCCAGGTGTAGCATGAATGGGGCCGAAATTGATCCTGTCAATTCGACTTCGGACTGGCGTAAAACACGGTCGTTTTACAGTCGTAAGATTTATAACGGGTAGATAGGCTCTACGGAACGGCCGTTTTTGATCGATCGTTTCAGGACTTACGTCGACGGTAAAGTGAGACGGGCGGAGTAGAGACGAAAGTTGTCAGTCGAGCTTTCGGAGGAACGCTTGTGCGATCCGTCCAACGTATCAAAGTATTCTGTTGTGTTGTTATCTTGGGCGTCGTGATGTGCATGCCTGGCTGCCAATACAGTTATCCGGTCGAATTGAGGGGCGAGATTCGAAGTGCGGCGGATGGGACTTACCTTGGACAGGTCCGCGTCGAACTATCGAAAGGCGTGGCCCCGATTTATTCGGAACCTAATGGGACGTTCGCGTTCAAGTTTGAAGACGACTGGAGTGCCGGTGCGACCTGGCAACTCTCCTTGTCCCGCGATGACTTCAACGCTGAAACAGTCGCGATGAAGATGAGTCACGGGCCTGACACGAAGGGTACAACACAGATCTTCGTGTTTGTGTATATGCGTCCTAAATAGCCAGGTAGGGTACGTCGCGAAGACGCACC
>JAYUFP010000846.1:0-10289 GCA_043738665.1 Isosphaeraceae bacterium | reverse complement strand
GTTCGCGGGCGTTGTCACGCCCGCGAACGTGGAAACGGTTCCTGACACCTTTTTTCGGCATCCACCAAGTCTGGAGCGAACGGTGCCGGAATCCGTTGGCGCACCCAAGATGCGGTTCAGCTTCTGGATTTCTCTTGTGGCGGGGAGGGTGGCCGTGGTTGATTCGAGGCGTAACGCCAGGGCTGTACGGTCGGCCCTTTGGCGTATGTAAACGAAGGAAGAAGGGCGAATTCGTCATGGCGACCCGCGTGCAATGGCTCGGTCATTCTTGTTTGCTCTTTGAATCGGGGGGCAAGCACGTCCTGGTCGACCCGTTTCTGACCGGCAATCCGAAGGCCGCGACCACCGCGGATCAGGTGCCGGCCGACCTGATCTTGATCTCGCACGGGCACGGGGATCATGTCGGTGATGTCGTCGCGATCGCCAAACGGACCGGAGCAAAGGTGGTCTGCAATTACGAGATCGGTCTCTGGCTCGAAGCGAAGCACGGTCTTCCCGCGGAGCAGGTTGTGGGAATGCAGCACGGCGGCGGGACGAGCTTTCCGGGGATCGGACGGGTCAAGCTCACGTTGGCGTTTCATGGCTCGGCCCTTCCCGACGGCAGCTACGGGGGCAACCCTTGCGGCTTCCTGATCACATTTGAAGACGGCACCAAGGTTTACGACGCCGCGGACACAGCGCTTTTCGGCGACATGAAACTCATCGGAGAGGAGGGGCTGGACCTTGCCTGCCTGCCGATCGGCGACTTTTACACCATGGGGCCCGACGACGCCCTCCGCGCGGTCAAGCTGCTCGAACCGAAGAAGGTGATTCCCATCCACTTCGGAACGTTCCCGGCGATCGTTCAGGACGCGGAAGACTGGGCCTCGGAAGTGCGTGCGACGACCACAGCGGAGCCCTTCGTGCTCCGGCCCGGCGGTCGGCTCACCCTGGGCTGAGTCCCTCGAAATCGTGACGGATCGGCCCTGGATTCGCGACCGGGACTGGATTTGTAGCGGTCGTCATCGAAAATGACTTCCAGAGGGCCGTCCCGA
Organism: Isosphaeraceae bacterium; assembly: GCA_043738665.1. Taxonomy (GTDB): domain Bacteria; phylum Planctomycetota; class Planctomycetia; order Isosphaerales; family Isosphaeraceae; genus JAYUFP01. The sequence goes on along the minus strand of JAYUFP010000846.1, from coordinate 9,255 downwards.
CGTTCGGCCAGCCGTCTTCTCACGAGGTTCCCGGGTATGGCCGTCGACTGGCTGAGTGCGTTCGAGCAAAGTTTGCCCTACAAAGCGTTCCTGGATCATTACGCGACGCCCGCGCAGCGGCCTCGTTGGGACAATCTGCACGGTCAATTTCATCTGAGCCCCGAACAAACCGCGCTCTTGCAAGGGTTTGTGCGGAAGATGCCGGTGATCTGTCTGGCGGGGGCCTGGTGCGGCGACTGTATTAATCAGTGTCCGGCTTTCGACCATTTCGCGAAGGCCTCGTCGGCGATCGATCTCCGGTTTCTCGACCGGGATGCGTTGCCGGAAGTGAGGGATTCCCATTCGATCAACGGCGGAAATCGCGTGCCGATCGTGGTGTTTTTGAGTGAGGACGGCGAGAAGGTTTTTCATTACGGCGAGCGGACTCTCTCGATCTATCGCAAGCTCGCGGCCGACCAGCTCGGCCCCGCGTGCCCGACCGGTCTTGTTCCGCCTTCCGCGGAGGCCTTGAGCCTCGCGACGAGCGAATGGCTCGGCGAATTCGAACGCGCACAGCTCATTTTGCGACTCTCGCCCAAGCTCCGCCAGAAGCACGGCGATTGATCGCGTCATTACGGTCGCAAAATCGAAATGGATTCATTACCGTAGGACGTCTGAAGGCGAGATTCGATCGTGATTTCCCTTTGCAACCGGGTGGAGCACCATGCGCTGGAAAGACCAAGAGCGAAGCGAGAATGTTGAGGACGAGCGCGGAATGTCGGCGGGTCCCGTGCTTGCCGTGGGTGGCGGGATCGGAACGCTGATCATCATGATCATCGCGGTGCTCCTGGGGGCAGACCCGCGACAACTCTTGCAGCAGCTTCCGCAGAATCCGCAACCGGGGGCCGGTGCGGGTGCGGGCGGCGGTCCTCAAGAGAAACGGGCATTGAACCCCGCTGAAGAGGAAGCCGCGGACTTCGTATCGGTGGTTTTGAGGACGACCGAGGACGTCTGGACCGAGCAGTTCAAGCTGATGGGCAAGTCTTATCAGAAGCCGAAGATGAAGTTGTTCACGGGTCAGGTCGTGACCGAGGGCTGCGGAAACGCCAGCGCGGCGGTCGGTCCATTTTATTGCCCCGCGGACAGCAGGGTTTACCTGGACGTCGGATTCTTCGAGGAATTGAGGAGACGATTCAAAGCCCCCGGAGAGTTCGCCGAGGCCTATGTGGTCGCGCATGAAGTCGGCCACCACATTCAGAATCTGCTGGGGATCAGCGATAAGATTGATTCCTTACGTCGGCGAGCGAGCAAGGAGGAAGGAAACGCCCTCTCAGTTCGTCTGGAACTTCAGGCCGATTTCCTGGCGGGGGTTTGGGCGCATCACGTCCAGAAGTCCAAGCACTTGCTGGAGACCGGCGACCTGGAATCGGGCCTGAAGGCCGCGCAGGCCATCGGCGACGACAAGATTCAAATGCAAGCCCAAGGCTACGTCCGTCCCGACTCATTCACCCACGGCAGCTCCGAACAGCGTGTCCGCTGGTTCCGCAAAGGGTTTGACACCGGCGACATCAATCAAGGCGACACGTTCAATTCCGACCGGCTTTGATTTGACGCGTCACGGAGTCAACGGTCGATGTTTATGAAACACGGTCTGGCCGACCTTGCTCTGGCTCGACGGTTGGAGGGGTGTTCAGCCTGGGCCGGGGCGGAGTCCGCCCGTGTGCTTTCGCGCAAAAATCCGGCCTCCGGTGCGGAGGTCGAATTCATCGGCGGCGGGGTCGCGGCCTGGTTCGGCCGGGGATCGCCTTTGTCACAGGCTCAGGGGCTCGGGTTGGAAGGTCCCGTCACGCCGGAAGACCTCGACCGGCTCGACGCGTTCTTCCTCGGGCGCGGCGCGGCCGCATCAATCGAGGTCAGTTCGCTTGCCGACCCTTCGCTCTTACCGGCGCTCTGTCAAAGAGGGTATGTTGTCGCCGAGCAAACCCACATGCTAGCCCGGCCCGCGGTGCTTGAGCGAGGCCTGGCTTTCGCGGAGTCGGATGGCCTCTCCGTCGCCCGGATCGCCGATGATGATGAGGCTGGGCATGCGACCCTGGCTGAGGCGGTGCTCCGCGGATTTTTCGAGGGGCCCGGCGAACCTCCCGAAGGGATCCGCGAAATCATGGGGGGTATGACGGCCGCCCCGGGCTCCTCGGGATGGCTCGCGAGAGTCGACAGCGAGCCGGCCGGCGGCGCGGTCATGATCGCATACCAGGGGGTCTGCTTGTTCGCCGGCGACGCCACGATGCCGGACCGTCGCCGCTGTGGGGTCCAGTCCGCGTTGATCCGCGCGAGACTCGGGCACGCCGAATCGATCGGCTGCGATCGGGTCGCCGCCTGCACGGTCCCCGGTTCCATCTCACAGCGGAATTACGAGCGCCAAGGCTTTCGGGTCGTTTACGCTCGCACGCTGATGGTCCGCGAACCCGGCCCCGACCCGGCGCTGGGTTCGGGAGCGTAAGGCTTCCCCGACGTGCCCGTTGTTTGTGCAGTCGAGCGGCCTTCGTGAAGAAATCCCGGCTGTGGCATGGAAGCAACGCGTCTGCCAGGCCGGTTTGACGCCTCATCGAACCCGGCTTACGGTTCCCTCAGGGGAGTATCCCCGGGTGATGAGCCGAAAGCCCGACGTGTTCGATCAGAGGATTGGTGTGTCATGGCGAGGGTCTCAAAGACGTTTGCACCGCGAGCGGAGCCCGGTTCGCACCGACTGGGCCGAAGCGGCTCCGCGGCGGTCGAGATGGCGCTCGTGATGCCGTTGATCATCACGGTTTTGTCGGGCTTATGGGAGGCCGGGCGGATCGTGGACGTGCAGCGTGCGCTTTACAGCGCCGCGAGGGAAGGTGCGCGGCAGGCCGCCACCGGACAGTTCACCGACGCCCAGGTCCAGACCATCGCGTTGAACCACTTCAAGCTCTATCTGGGCGACACGACCGGAACCCTCACCGCGAACGCGACAGCGACCTGCGCGGACCTGACTGTCCCGGGCACCGACGCATCGTCGGCCTCCTCGCTCGACCAGTTGCAGGTTACGATCACCGTGCCGTTCAAAGATGTGCGCTGGATCAAGCTGCCATTGATCACGAATGACTCGACCACGCTGACCGGCCAGGTCACCTGGGTAACCATGACGGACGCCGCCTATCCGACGACGTTGCCGCAGCCGCCGCAGGGTTGATCGACTCGCGCGGAACCGGCACGCGACCCGTCGCGGTCATGGAAACAGGATCGAATTCAGCACCCGTAGGGGTGCCCGAGGAGACTACGCGCATGACTCCGTCACACCGCCACCGGACTGACGTTCGTGCCCGAGGCGGCCACCCGCGCTCGGGACGCACGGCGGTCGAGGCCGCGATCGTGATCAATCTCCTTCTGGTGCTTTTGCTGTCGATCTTCGAGTACGGGCGCTTGATCATGATGAACAACCTGATTGACAACGCGGCGAGGGAAGGGGCTCGGCTCGTGGTCGTGAACCCTGCCGCGACCACGCCGCTTACGACCGCGCAGATCCAGTCCGCCGTCACCGGCTACCTCGCGGGGCAGAACGTGCAGAACCTGGTGATCCAAGTCTACCGGGCCGACTCGACCACCGGGGCGAACATCGGCGCCTGGAACACTGCCCCGATCGGCGCGGACATCGCCGTCCAGGTGGACTTCGATTACACCCCGATCGTCCCCGTGAATTTCGGCATCCTTCCCTCGACTTTTCATTTGAAATCAAAAGCGTTGATGCTCACAGAGGCGAATTAGCAATTTTTGATATTTAGGTAATATCGAACTTCAGTTGCAAGTCGGCCTCGATTTTCCTGAGCGTTCCGAAACCCGGATCATCGCGATCCGTGATAGCCGCACCCGGCGAATGTTGAGAAAGAGCGGAGCCATGAGAACGAAGCCCCATCGGTCGAAAGGTTTGCGGACGCTTGCGTTTCAGAACCGCCGCGGGATCACACTTCCGTTGGTCGCTCTCTCCTTGATCAGTCTTTGCGGGTTCGCCGCGCTGGCGATCGACGTGGGGCGGATGGCGGTGGCCCGCGTGCAGTGCCAGGCCGCCGCGGATTCGGCGGCGATGGCGGCGGCACGTTCACTCAACGGGCAGGCGAACCAGGACCTCGCCGCGGCCTACAACAACGCGGCGAACGCCGCCTCGGCGTTCAACGTCATGGGTTCGCAGCTGACGACATCGAACCTCAACGTCTACTGGGGTGTTTATCGCTACAGCTATACCACGCAGAACTTCACGCCCCAGTATTCGCTCCAGACGGGAGAGCTTTACAACCTCGCCAAGGCGAACGTGACCATCCAGTCTCCGACGATGTTCGCCCGGATGTTCGGGGTGAACGTCTTCAACATCTCCACCACGGCGACCGCCGCGCACCGGCCCCGTGACGTCGCCATCGTGCTCGACTACTCCGGCTCGATGAACAACGAGAGTGACCTGTGGAACTGCGAGAGTTACCTCAATAACGGGACCGCCGCCCCCAACAACACCAACGGCACGAGCAATAACAGCGAGACGGTCTACCCGAAGTTCGGCCACTATTCGAACGAGAAGAATTACAGCGACTACACGCACTATGCCAATCTGCTATGCCCGTCGGCGGACGCCTCAAACCCGCTGACGAACAACGGCGCCATCGGCAAGTCGAACGTCAGTATCGCCGCCCTGGGCGTGCCGGCGATGGTGGGGGACTACTGGAAGAACGCGCGAGGTGGAGGGGCCGTGGTGGGCTGGTCGCCCGTCGCCGATGCCTCGCTCGACGCGAACAATCAGGCTTCCGGTGACAAGTATTTGCGCAAGAGCTCGAACAACGCGGCCCAGCCCTACGCGACGAACGTCTTCGACATCACGGGTTCCACCACCGCGAACGCGTCGTTCGAGACCAACGGTTACAGCGCGTACACCGGTTCGGCATCGGTGGGTTATGTCCAGGGTCCCCGGTACTGGGGCAACACCTTTTTCATCTGGCCCCCCGACCCCAAGAATGACTGGCGGAATACGTTCTTCGGGACCACAAACAACACCAAGCTCTGGGACGCCTCCGGCAACTGGCTCAACCCTTCGGGCAACTACACCATCAATTACAAGGCGATTCTCGCCTGGCTCAAGGCCGACCCGAACCCCTTCCCCGCGACGCTTCGCTCGGGCAACATCCTCTTTTATTCCGCGATCCCGACCGACATCCCCGCGGCCAACTACGACCACACGCTCCTGAACATCACGATAGTCGACCCCGACCAGCGGTTTTGGAAAGAGTACATCGACTACGTCGTGGGTGCCTGGCGCGACCCGCACGGGAACATCCAGAACCCGCAGTCGCCCACATGCAGTTACGGTGCGGATTACACGTTCGGCACGATCCAGGTCACCGCGCCTCCCGGCGGCGGCCAGTACATGAATTACAAGGATAACCCGGAACGTCCCCGGCACCGCCTATGGTTCGGCCCGATGACCATGATTCAGTACATCTCGGACACGGGGCTCCTTCCCGGCACGGCCCATGATATTTCGATGTACCCCATGAAGCTGGGGGTCGGCGGCGCGCTGCTCGACATCCAGAACAACCACCCCAACGACCTCGTATCAATGGTCCTCTTCGACCGCCCTCAGTACACCAACGACAACATCGACTGCGGTACGTTCAACAACGCTCAATACAGCCTGACGAACAACTACCAGTCGATCATCAATTCGCTCTGGCTCCCCCCGAACAGCGGCACGGCGGACGTCCGCCTCTGGGACGCCAACGGCCTGCTGACCCCACGCGCCCACGGCGACTTCGACGCGAACACGGCCGCGCAATACGGCTTCATGCTCGCGTACAACCAGCTCAGCAGCAGTAGTACGCTGCGGGCGCTCGACCAGACGACGGCCCCCGGAGTCGGCGGCCTCGGACGGGTCGGCTCCCAGCGGCTGGTCATTTATGAAACCGACGGCATGGCCAATATCGAGAGCACCCCGCAGAACCCGTTCTTCAACGGCGGTGCGAGCAACTCCTATTACCAGATTCAGCCCGGACAGTCGATCATCGGGAACAACTACAACCAGACGTCCCTGTTGCAGACGGTTCAGAACATCTGCAACAACCCCGACGGATCACCGGGAAACTCGCCCGGTTTCAGCCCGAACCTCGGGTATCCCGGCGCGTCCTCACCGGGCCGACCCGTGTCGATCCAGACCATCGCCTTCGGCGCGATCTTCGAGGTTCCATCGTCCACCCAGACGAGTGCCATCAGCCTCTTGCAGCAGATCGCGACGATCGGAGGCACTACGTTCCCGCCGACGTCCAGCGACCCGAGCGACGGCTACAAGTGGTGTACCGGCAACCTGACCCAACGCCAGACCAAGCTCCGTCAGGCGTTCACGAACATCATGAACAACGGCATCCCGATCACCTTAATTCAGTAACCGCCGGGGTGTTCTAGAGTTGGAAAACGAGAGTCGCACCGGCCGGACGGGGCGGGCCTTGCGACTCTCGTCCTTTTCCACGACGTCACTGATGCCCACACGTAGTGTTACCGCCGCGCTCGTCCTCCTCACCGCGATCCTCTTCGCCGCGGTCATGGTCCGTCGCGGCGCAGGGCACGACTACATCCAGTTTCACGCAGCGGCAACCCTGCTCGCGGCGGGAGAATCACCTTACGGCCGTGATGGGCAAGTACGGGAACAATGCGCTCTGCGAGGTGGAATCGACCTCCGCGATGTCGAGCCCGACGATCTCTACGCGGAGATCGGCATCCTCCCGTACTTCTATCCCCCGTGGGTGGCCCTGGCCGTTGTCCCGTTGACGTTTCTGAACTACCCGGTCGCAAAGGCTTTGTGGATCTACCTTGGATCCCAGGCGTTAGTCATCGCCGGTTACTTCCTATCGAACCGAACGACGCTCCGGCGTCACCGCCCTGCCCTGACGACCGCGTTCGCCCTTGGGTTCATGCCGGCGCTCTCGGCGGTCGAAATCGGCCAGGTCGCCCCGTTGGTGCTGTTGTTACTTGTGCTGTTGCTTTGCTCGATCGAGAGCGACCAAGATCTTGCCGCCGGCTTCGTTCTGGCATGGCTGACCGTCAAGCCACAATTGAGCGTCGTCGCGATCCCCGCAACCTTGGTCTGGGCGTCGAGACGCGGTCGGTGGAAGGTCGTCGCGAGTTTCGCGGGTTCGCTTGCGATGCTGGCGATCGGGTCCGCCGCGATCCTCCCGGACTGGCCCTTGCGGATGATCGCCGCGACTCGTGAATTCCCTTTGCCCACCGCGATCGACCCGTCGGTGGGCGTGACCTGGTTGACGTTCTGTCAAACGATGGGGATCAAAGGCCGAGCCTTGGTCTTTGCGTATGCGACGGGCGCCGTACCGGCCATTTGGTGGACACTTCGCGCCGCCTGGGATCGAAAAACGCCGGCGGCAGAGGCGATTGGACGAGGAGTCTTCGCCGCCTTCTTCGTCGCCCCGTATGCACTGGGCTACGACCTCACGACGTTGGTGTTTCCCGTTATGGTGGTCGAATCAAAGCTCTCGACACGTGGGAGGATCGCGTTGATTGGTATCGCGATGGTGGTCCCGCACTGGACCCTGTCGGCGGTCCAGACGGGAGTGCCACAGATCATCCTCTTCTGGATGCCATTGGCACTGGCGGCGCTTTGGATTTACGCCGAGAGACGAAGAGTCTCCCGACTCACCCCCCGACCGGCGTAAAGCGTTCCAGGTCTTCGCCCTTGGCGACGACCGTGATCCCGTCTTCGCTCACGGTCAGACCCCGCGCAAGGTCGGCCTCGCGGTTCCATCCGACTTCGAATCCCGGCGGGATGTGGACGTCCTTGTCGATGATCGCGCGGCGGACCCTCGCGTGGCGTCCGACGACCACCTGGTCGAAGAGAATCGAATCCTCGACCAGGGCATATGAGTTGATCCGCACGCCGGGCGAGATGATGCTGCGGAAGACCTGTCCCCCCGAGACGATCGCGCCCTGGCAGACCACCGAGTTCAGCGCGGCTCCCCGGCGGTCCGGGTCGGTGTGGACGAACTTCGGCGGGGGGTATGGGGGTTGGAACGTGTGGATCGGCCAGTCGCGGTCGTAGAGGTTGAGGATCGGGTCGATCTGGATCAGATCCATGCTCGTCTGGTAATAGGCGTCGATCGTGCCGACGTCGCGCCAGTATGCGCCGACGGTCTGCTTGCGATTCTCGTCCCGGAACGGGTAGGCGAACACCTTGGAATTTTCGAGCATCCCCGGGATGATGTCGCGGCCGAAGTCGTGGTTGCTCGTCTCCTTCTTGGCGGCGTCTTTGAAGAGCAGCTCGTACATCACGTCGGTGGCGAAGGCGTAAATCCCCATCGAGGCCAGCGAGAACTCGGGGTTGCCAGGCATCGGGGGAGGGTCTTTGGGTTTCTCCAGGAAGCTCGTCACCCTACCGGAGTCGTCCACCGCCAGCACGCCGAACTCGCTCGCCTGCGCCCTCGGCACCGGCAGGCACGCCATTGTCAGGTCGGCGTTGCGTTCGCGATGGAACGCGATCATTTTCGCGTAGTCCATCTTGTAGATATGATCACCGGCCAGGATCAACGTGTCGCGCGGGGCGGCCTTCTCGATGGTGTAGACGTTCTGGTAGATGGCGTCGGCGGTGCCTTGATACCAGTGCTCGGCGATCCGCTGCTGGGGAGGGATCACTTCGACGTACTCGTCGAGTTCCCTGCTCAGGAACTTCCACCCCTGGTCGATGTGGCGGTTCAGGGAGACGGCCTTGTACTGGGTGAGGATCAGGATTTTGCGGAGGTCGGAGTTGATGCAGTTGGAGAGGGTGAAGTCGATGATCCGGTAGATCCCGCCGAACGGAACCGCGGGTTTGGCCCTGTCTCGCGTCAACGGATCCAACCGACTCCCCCGCCCCCCCGCGAGGACGATCGCCAAAACGTCTCGAAGCACCGGACAACCTCCCGACCCGTTCTCAGTTCTTCACCCGACTCACCCGCCCATTGTGCGCCTTTCATCCAGACAATCCAACGGGCTACCCGGTGAGGCGGATCAACTTACGCAGTTGGTCATGCTCCGGAATTTCGGCGTCCCACTCGTTCCCACGGTCCTCCGTGGGAATGCCGTCCCCGACGCTCCGCGTCGTCCGGCCTCCGCGGAATACGGACGCGGAGCGTCCATGACGATAGGGGTAGGGAAGGCTCATTGGTTTGAGCCTCCCCTCCCTCCGAACCGTACGAGCGGATCTCCCGCATACGGCTCTCCGGTCGATGGTTTTAC
>JAYUFP010000845.1:0-3413 GCA_043738665.1 Isosphaeraceae bacterium | reverse complement strand
CGGGCCGACCCTTGGAGGTGTACGTCCCAACGTCGTGAACCTCGGGATCAGCGGCGAAACGAGCGGAAGCTTCTTCCAGGTCGGGACCGGTCTGGAAGGGCCCGGCTCTGTCTCGCGCAACACGAACTACCCGACGCCGATCATCTCGCAGAACGACGCGATGCTCGCGGCGATCAACGCCGAAAAGCTGGCCCAGCACACGATCGCGAACGTCACCGTGCAGCTCGGGGCGAACGACCTCTACGCGGTGGTCGGAACCCCCGGCTTCTTCAACCTGACAACCGCCCAGCAGCAAGCCCTTTTGGGGAAGGCTCTGAACGCGATCCAGACCAATGACGCGACTCTGCTCACCGAGATCCGGGGCATGCTACCGACGGCCCATCTCTTCATGATGGGCTATTACGACCCTTACGCCCCGTTCGCCGGCGATCCCAACAGCCCCTTCTTCGCGATCTCGCAGGCCTCCAAGGCGGCCATCCCGCTCCTCAATCAAATCATCCAGGGAGAGGCCGCGGCATTCAATGGCGTCTATATTGATACGTTCACGCCGTTCGTCGGCCACGAGTTGCAAAACACTTATATCGCCTCCGGCAACTCGCACCCCAATGCCAACGGCTACCTTGTGATCACGAACCAGCTCGCACTGGCGGCCGTCCCCGAACCCGGTCCGTTGACACTGGCACTCGTCGGCCTCGGCGCATCGGGCCTGGTCGCGATCCGGCGGCGTCTCAGCCGCTCGGCCTGACCCGAGGGGAAACGGGGACGCCGGGAGCGTGCCCCGGGCCTTTCGGCTCGGAGGACGTTCTCAATGATCAAGGCTTATCAATCATGACCTCGGTCGACTTGATCACGGCCTTGACGACGTCGCCGGCCTTGAGGCCGAGTGCCTCGACCGAACTGCGGGTGATCGCCGCCACGATCTCGAAGCCGCCGACGGCCATGATCACCTCGGCCATGACGCTCCCGAGTTTGACCGATTTGACGGTCGCCGGGAGCTGGTTTCTCGCGCTAAGAGTCCGTCCCGAAAGGAAATGGCTAGGAAATGGCTGATGAGGGATGGCTGATGACGGATCGGAAAGAGCGAATGCGGCGTTATCCCGCCGGTTTTCTCGCATCGGTCATCGGCCATTGGTCATCCGCCATTGGTCATCCGCCATCGTTTTTCTCCGGGAAACTTCCGGGACAGACTCTAAGCATGGCTGATCTCGATTCCTGGAAAAGACGCTCGGGGACGCCGGCCGATCAACCCGCTTCCCCATCCACATAAACACCGATCTTCCGAAACTTCTCATACCTCTTCTGGAGAAGCTGGTCGCGGGGGATCTCGGCGATCTCGCGAAGGGACCGCGCGAGGAAGGACTTCAAGTTCGCAGCGGCCTCGCGATGGTCCCGGTGGGCGGCTCCCAGGGGTTCGGGGATGATCTCGTCAATCACTCCGAACCGGAGCAGGTCGCGGCCGGTCAGCTTCAAGGCCGCCGCCGCTTTGGGCCAGTGCTCGCTCGACTTCCAGAGGATCGTCGCGCAACCTTCGGGGCTGATCACCGAGTAATATGCGTGTTCCAGCATCGCCACCTTGTCGCCGATCCCGATCCCCAGGGCTCCGCCAGACCCCCCTTCGCCGATCACCACGCAGACGATCGGGGTGTCGATCTGACTCATGTACATGAGGTTTTCGGCGATGATCGCGGCCTGGCCGCGCTCTTCGGCGGCGATTCCCGGGTAGGCTCCGGGGGTGTCGATGAAACAGATGATCGGCAGCTTGAACCTCGCCGCGAGCCGCATCTTGACCAGGGCTTTGCGGTAACCTTCCGGGTGGGCACAACCGAAGTTGCAGGCGGTGCGCTCGGCGAGGTTCTTGCCCTTCTGATGGCCGATGAACATGACCTTCTTGTCGCCAAGGTGGGCGAGACCGGTGACCATCGCCTTGTCGTTGCCGATGGCACGGTCGCCGTGGAGCTCGATGAACTGGTCGAAGATCAGGTCGATGTAGTCGCGCGTCTGCGGGCGATTGGCGTGCCGCGAAACCTGGATTGTCTGCCAGGGTTCGAGGTTGGCGTAGATCGTGCGCTTCAGGCCCGCGAGCTCCCGGCGGAGCTTACGGATCTGTTCGGCGACCGCCGCGGCATCGGCAACCGAGCGGTTCTTGGCATATTGAGCCTCCATTTCACCGAGGCGCGCCTCCATCTCGTAAATCGGCGCCTCGAAGGGAAGGCGGGGCTCGTTCGAGCTCTGCATGGGCCGGACCGTCCTTGTGCGGGCGGGAAATCAGTTCAACTCGGCCCTTGGGGGCCGTTCGAGAAAAGTCGTCGGCAAGCACGGAACATCAAAGGCCGGTTCGCGGGGCTGAGGGGTCCGGGTCGGTCTTGTAGATCCGGATCCGGGCGAACTTGCTGAGAAACTCCCGAAGACTCTCGGGCCGGTTCGCCGGCTTCTTCTCGATCATCTTCAAGACGAGGTCGCTGAATTCCTGCGTGATGTCCTTGTTGACCGCCGCGAGCGGGAGCGGTTTCTCCCGGATGTGCTTGTTCAAGAGCTCGTTATCCGAGTTGGCGCGGAAGGGGGGACGACCGCAGGCCAATTCATAGCAGGTGATCCCGAAGCTGTAAATATCGGCGGAAGGGGTCGGCGGCAACCCTCGAATCTGTTCCGGCGACATATAACTCCGCGTTCCTTGGACTGGGGCCTTCTTGACGAACAGCTTCTTGAACGGGCCGAACGGCTTCATGGCCAGGGCGTAGTCGATCACCTTCACCTCGCCCGACTTGTTCACCAGGATGTTCTCGGGCTTCACGTCGCGGTGGACCCATCCCTTTTCGTGCATGAAAGCCAGGCCGGCGGCGGCTTGCTCGATGATCCTGTGCAACTGGGCGACCGGCATCGGGTAGACCGAGGGCCGGGCGATCGGCAGCTTTAAATGGTATGCCGGGAAAAGATCCATGACGAAGTAGGGCGCGTCGCGGCCTTTGAAGTACTCGTGGACATGGACCAGATTCGGGTGGCGGAGGTCCATGCCGAGCTTTGCCTCGAACTCGAACAGCCTGCGTTCTGAAGCGATCTCGGCACGGGTCGGATTAAGCTGCTTCATGGCGAAGCGGCGGCCGGTCGATTCCTGGACCACTTCCATGACCACCGAGGTCGCGCCGGGGTGGAGAACCCTGACGAACCGGAAACCGCCGATCTTATCTTCACCGGCAAGGTTGGTTTCGACCGACACGACGCATCCTCCCGAACGGATCGACCGCCCGGCCGGTCGGGTCGGAGAACCGAATTCGCCCGCACGCCCGTCACGATCCTCGCCGACGACCCACAACCTAGTTTACCAAACACGAATCACACCGGCAACTTGTGAACGTGTTCCGGCGTCCGCGGCGGATCCGGGTCAAGCCGGTCCGAACCGCACTCCGATACTATTC
>JAYUFP010000844.1:0-10294 GCA_043738665.1 Isosphaeraceae bacterium | reverse complement strand
GTTTGAGTTCGTTCGCGCCGACGGTTTGAGTTCGTGGCTCATGTGGGGTTTGTGATGGAAGTGCCCATGTTGTAGTAGTCGACCAAGGCTAAATTGATGGGTGTGGGTGCCACGGGTTTAGTACTCCGAACCCGTGCGTCTGACAAGGCTTGCGGCACGGGTTGGGTACAACCCGTGGCACCCCGATAACCACCGTTTTAGCCTTGGTCGACTACTACGAAATGCCATGCCGCCGGTTACCCGACATGAGCCGAGTTCGTTCGCGCCTACGGTTTGAGTTCGTTCGCGCTGGAGTTTTAGTCAGGTAGGCTGGGTCTCGACCCAGCTTTCCCGAATCGAGCGACATCGACATTGTCCAAAAAGCGCTGGATCGAGAAGCCACCCACGGTCGAGGCAAGTAAAACGGGAGGTGACGCGCGTCCTTTTCCCGAGTGAAATGCCCCGGCCGGAGCCGCAACTAAAGTCGCCCCTCTTTACAATCGTCGCACCGCGACACCTCAATCATCGATAACGAGTGAGGTCCGGGAATTCCGAGCCCGTTGAGCCGAGGCAGGACCAGCCGGCGCGATTTCAAACCCCCTTCTTACGTACTTGCCTGCGACCGTGGTATTCTCGGGAACGCATCGGACAAGAGTCGTTGGGCCGGGATGGGGGGTTATCATGAGCGGTTCGATTCCCAGTTCGATCGCCCAGCCTGGTATACCAAAAGGAAAGCGACGATTCCGGCATTGGGTTTGGGCGTTGGGGTTGCTTGCGGTGGTTGCCTACGCGACATGGCTCACTTATCCGCGAAAAGCGGAATGGCCGCCGATCGCGGACCTTCGTGATCCCGCGTCTTCAGGTAATGGTCGTCCCTGCCCCCTGGCGTTCTCGCCCGACGGTTCCATGCTCGCGACCTCGCATACCGGGACCGGGATTGCACTCTGGGATCTGGCAACCAAGACGATTCGGGTCGAATTTCCGTTAGGCGAATCGTCTCTGTCGGAAAATGTCTACGAGGCCGCGTTCGATCGCCAGGGCCATTGGTTCGCCGCGGCGAGCGCGAAAATCGAATCTCCGGAACTGAAAGGTGTCACGGTCTTCGACGTCACTGGTCGAAATGACCCAATCTCGCTCGATCGCCAGAACGGCACCGTCTCAAACCTGAGATTCTCGGACGACGGAACACGCCTCAAATTAGTCAACTGGAACGGAGTGCCCACGTCAGCGAATTTCACGAATCGCGATTTCAGGGAATTCGAGGTAGTGACTGGGAAGCAACTCACGACCCGGCCGATCGCCATCCCGCAGCCGCAGTGGTCCAAAGTCCGGATCTCTCTCGATCAAAAGACAATGGTCGTGGTCGATCTGAGCGGGCGGAGCCTCACGATTTGGGACACCGAGACCGGTCGGGTCACGGCGAGCTTGGCGGATTCCACCGTGTCCGATTCGCGAGTTGAGAGCGTTTTCATTTCTCCTGAGAGTGCGACCGTCGCCGTCTGTAAGATCGATGGCGCGATCGATCTTTGGGAGATCACGACGCGCCGACTCCGTGCCACGCTCCGCGGCCACAGTCCTCGTTCAATTCCGTTCCGGGTCAATTTCTCGGCGGACCCGAACGTCTTGATCTCAGAAGGTAAAGAGCATTTGTCGCCGAGTCCAGCCGCTCAATTTGTGGAATCCGCCCTCCGGCAAGTGAGGTCAAGCAAAATTTTCTACGCAGACCGACTGGAGACGATCGTCTGGGATCTGAAAACAGGAAAGGTCCGCGTCCTACTTCCGGACCGGGTTCAGGCCGTTGTTTCCGAAGACGGGACGCGTCTCGCGGCGACCGGGGTCGGGAACTATCCAATGATTCGTGTCTATGACCTCACGAAACCCTGAGAATCCCGTTTCAATCGCCTCACAATGCAGGACCAGCCGGCGCGATTTCAAAACCCCTGGTTTCGTGCTTGCCCAGGCCCGTGGTATTCTCACAACTGCGTCCGACAAGAGTCGTTGGGCCGGGATGGGGGGTTATCATGAGGGGTTCGATTCCCAGTTCGAGCGCCCATCCGGGTCAACCAAGAAGCAAGCGACGATCCAGGCGCTGGGTTTGGGCGCTGGGGTTGCTTATGGTGGTTGCCTACGCGATTTGTCTGATCTACCCGAGGAACAACAGGGAATTGCCACTCGTCGCCCAATTTCACACCCCCGGCGCGACTTGGCAATTTCGATTCCCCGTGCCAAGAGCGTTCTCTCCAGACGGATCGACGCTTGTCGCGTCCCAATCGGGCAAAGGGATCGTACTATGGGACCTCGCCACCAAGACGATCCGGGCCGAATTTCCTTGTCAGGGTTTTATCCAAGAGATCGTCATTGATCGTGCAAGCCATCGTCTGGCAATGTTGAGTGTGACTGGTGTAGGACCGTACTCGTGGCGAATCACGATTCTTGATCTGACCGGCCAAACCGAACCGCTCGTGATCGAAACCGAACCGCTCGTGATCGAAAGAGAGGGGCTCTCGTTTTCGACTCTGAAGTGGTCGAAGGACGAAACGAAGCTGGAATTGATCTCCCGTAAGAATCTCGCTGATCCCAAGCAAGTCGGCTCACTCAATGTTCTCGAATGGGATGCCTCAAACGGAAAGCCGTTGGGCTCTACACCGATAGGAATCCAGATTCCGCGACCTTCCTATGCCCGTTTTGACCCCGATCGAAAATTAATGATCTTTGTTGATCTCTCAAACTCAGACCGAACAAAGCCCGACATCTCGGTCTATGACCTCTCAAAAAACCAAATCTTAGGAACCCTGAGCAATCCGAAAAGATCGACTGTCGGTACGGTTCGAGACATCATCGTTTCTCGGGATGGCGCGACTCTTGCCGTGATCAGGATTGACGGATTAATCGAGTTGTGGGACCTCACCACCCGCACGCTGCGAACGACTCTCACGGACCATTCACCGGATTTCCTGCCGGAGTCCGTCGTCTTTTCGTCTGACCCGAACGTCTTGATCGATTTGGCCACCTCGCATTCGTGGACGAGTTCAATTGATAGAGCCACCTCATTTATTGGCTCGTGGATCACGTCACGAGGCAAGTTCTACGGACCTTTGGTGGAGACCGTGGTCTTTGATTTGAAAACGGCAAAGGTTCGCGCGAAACTGCCGAATGAGCTTCAGCCCGTCGTTTCCGAAGACGGCAAACGCATGGCGACGGTCGGGAAAGACGCCGTCATCCGCCTCTGGGATCTCTCTAGGCCTTGAGCACGCCCATTCAGTCACCGCGTCCTTGACCGACCGGGTTCCCTCTGCGATCGTGTCGCTAGCAAGGGTTGTGACCGTTTCGCGAAGGAAACTCGCTCGTGTCCGCACACAATAATGACCGCCGCGTCGTCTGCGCGGGGGTGCTCGTCGCCGATCACATTTGCACTCCGATCTCGCATTTGCCGATCGCCGGGGAACTCGTCCAGGCCGATGAACTCGTCTTGAATATCGGCGGGTGTGCGTCCAACGCGGCCGTGGTGCTGTCGAAATTGGGGGTTCTTGCGACGCTCTGCGGGAAGGTCGGCGACGACGTTTTCGGCCGATTCGTGGCCGATAGCCTCGTCTCGTTCGGTGTCGATGTCAGCGCGATCAAAGTCGACCCCGAACGCGCCACGAGCCAGACGCTGATCGTGAACGTAAAGGGCGAAGACCGCCGCTTCATTCACTCCTTTGGAGCGAATAAGGGGCTTACCGTCGCCGACCTCGACCCGGTTCTCGACCCCGCCCCGAAAGTCCTTTACGTGGGCGGCTATCTGATTCTTCCCGGCCTCGACGCAAGTGCACTCGCCGATCGATTCGCCAGAGTGCGGAAGTCGGGGACAATCACGGTGCTCGACGTCGCCACACCCGGCCCCGCCGATTACCTCAAGCACCTCAGAATCGTCCTGCCCGAGACCGACGTCTTCCTCCCCAATACCGACGAGGCCACGCTGATCCTGGGAGAAAGCGACCCCGTCAAACAGGCCGAGGCGTTCCGGGCGTTGGGGGCGAAGCGGGTCGTCATCACCTGCGGCGATCGGGGAGCCGTGGTCATTTCGGAGGGGCTACGGGCGAAGTTGGGGACGTACCCCGTGACGTTCATCGACGGCTCCGGCGGCGGCGACGCGTTCGACGCCGGGTATATCGCCGGCCTGATCGAAGACCATTCCGAACGCGACTGCCTGAAGCTCGCCAGCGCCGTGGGGGCGAGTTGCGTCCGCGCCGTGGGAACGACCGCCGGAATCTTCACCAGGCCCGAGGCCGACGCGTTCATCCGGCAACATGAATTGACGTTCGAGACGATCTGAAGATCGAGGAGAGGAAACTCATCCGCAGATGTCGCAAATGACACAGATAAGAAATGAGAGGAGACTAGATCGATAACGATCAGAGAACTAATAAATTTTCTCTCTTTTACATCGGTGTCATCTGCGACATCTGCGGATGAGTTTCCTCTCCTCTTAGGGAGTCGCCGCCCATGTTCCGATTTCATGCCACGATCTTCGCAGGATTGTTGATGACATCCGCCTCGGCGGTCGCCGAGCCGCTGCCGAAGGTGTCGGACGTCGAATTTCAGCCACTCTCGGCCCAGGTCCGTCGCGTGGTCGAATCACTCGACATGCTCGGCCAGCCCTTACCTTCGGAAACGAAGGCCGCTCTCGAAAAGGCCTACGCCACGACCCCTCCCGGCGCGGCGGTGCGAGCCATTCAGAAAGCGATCGATCCGTTTTGCCTGATCGGCGTCGAGATCAATCCCGAGAGTCGCGTGAAGGGTTCGCAAGGCGAGTCGAAAGCGATTCTGGCCCAGCACGGGTGGCGGGTCTTCCTGGTCAAGGTCCACAATGAGGCCGGGGTCACCGCCGAACTCGTCGCGTCCAGCCCGAACGCCGCCCCTTTATATAAGCAGTCGACGAATAGCCCTTCGCCGAAGGTCACGGTGCCCCTGTCCGAGGTCCCCCAGCGATGGATGGACGTGAAGATGTTCGGCGACCGGCCGTTGACGAAGGCCCTCTCCGGTCTCGCCCTCGAATACCGCCTGATCCAGGTCTACAGCCGCGACGCAGGCCGTCGCGAGGCCAAGATCAGTTTCAACGTTGGGCAGGGGACGCAGGATCTCGGTTTCCGGAGTGACGTCGACATCCTCTTCCAAGCCGAGCCCGCCGTGCCCGTCACCTTGAACGTCAAGGATTTCGACGGCCGACCCACGACCGCGTCGTTCCTCTTCCGCGACGCCCTCGGCCGCGTCTACCCCGCGCAGTCGCGACGGCTCGCCCCGGACTTCTTCTTTCATCCGCAGGTCTACCGTAAAGACCGTGAGACCGTGCTCTTGCCTCCCGGAAAATACAGCGTCGAATCGACCCGAGGGCCGGAATATCTCACCCAGACGCGTTCGATGACCGTGCCCGATGCAAAATCTCATGAAGAAACGTTCGCGCTCAATCGCTGGGCGCACATGGCGAAGAGGAATTGGTTCTCGGGCGACCATCACGTCCACGCGGCGGGGTGTGCTCATTACGAGAGCCCGACCGAAGGGGTCACGCCCGACGACATGATGCGGCACATCCTGGGCGAAGACCTCGACGTCGGTTGCGTGCTCAGTTGGGGGCCTTGCTGGTACGCCCAGAAGGCTTATTTCGACGGCAAACCGCACCCGCTCTCGACGCCCGAATATCTGATGCGATACGACGTCGAGGTCTCGGGCTTCCCCTCCTCGCACACGGGGCACCTCTGCCTGTTGAGGCTCAAGGAAGACGACTACCCCGGCACGACGCGGATCGAGGAATGGCCGAGTTGGGACCTTCCCGTGCTCAAGTGGGGGAAATCGCAAGGCGGCGTGGTCGGCTTTTCGCATTCGGGCTGGGGGCTCCAGACGAACGACATGAAGTTACCCACGTATGAGATTCCCCCGTTCAACGGGATCGGGGCGAACGAGTATATCGTCGACGTGGCGCACGACGCCGTTGACTTCATCTCGACGGTCGATACGCCGGCCCCCTGGGAGTTGAACATCTGGTATCACACGCTGAACTGCGGCTTCCGAACGCGGATCAGCGGCGAAACCGACTTCCCCTGCATCTACGGAGAACGCGTGGGCCTGGGAAGGGTCTACGTGAAGCTCAGCGACGGCAAGCTCGACTTCGACCGCTGGTGCGAAGGCTTGAAGCTCGGCCGCTCGTATGTCGGTGACGGCCGTAGCCACCTCATCGACTTCAAGGTGGAAGATGCGGAACTGGGCGAGAACGGCAGCGAGCTGAAACTGGACGCACCGAAAACGGTGAAGTTGTCCGCCAAAGTCGCCGCCTATCTTGACCCCGAGGCCTCGCCCTCGGCGCAGTCGATCCGCAATCGTCCGCTCTCGCAGAAGCCTTACTGGGACGTCGAACGGGCGAGAATCGAAGGGACGAGAAAGGTTCCCGTCGAGGTGATCGTGAACGGCTACCCGATCGCCAAGAAGGAGATCGACGCCGACGGCAACTTCCGCGACCTGTCGTTCGACGTCAAGATTGACCGGTCGAGTTGGGTCGCGCTCCGGATTTATCCGACGTCGCACACGAACCCCGTCTTCGTCACGGTGTCGGGAAAGCCGGTGCGGGCCTCGAAGCGGTCGGCCGAATGGTGCTTGAAGAGCGTCGATCAGTGCTGGTCGCAGAAGGAAAAGGGGACCCGACCCGAAGAGCGTCCCGCCGCGAAGGCCGCGTACGACGTCGCGCGTGAGGCATATCGTAAAATCCTGACTGAAAGCGACGTGGAGTGAACCGTAAGAGGGCTCCGCGTTATAATGAGGATGTTGACGGTGCGGACGAGAACGATGCCCGGACGCGGAGACTCCCATGAGCGCCATCCCCGAAACGAAGGCCAAGACGAGCGTCACGCTGCTCCGCCCGGGGCTGGGGAAAGAAGACATCGAGCTGCCGGAAGGGGCGACGCTTGCCGACCTGATCCGTGCGGCAGGGGCGAACACTGCCGACCTTGAAATTCTTGTGGACGGGATGCCGATCGAAGAATCCGTCGTGCTCCGGAATGGAATGATTGTTTCGGCTTGCGCGCGTGCATATCAACCCTCCTTGAACCGATCCTGGCGGCAGACCGTCGGTGACTTCCACGACGATCCCACCTTCGAGGCCATGATGGAACGCGTTCATACGGAGAGAGAGGCGGAAAAGCAAACGTCGTGATCATTCTCGACACTCAATTTGTCTCTCAGATCCAGCGGGAACATTCTCGCGACGCGTCGAGATTGGTTTCTTGACTGGCGGAGATCCCTGTGGCGAAGGTCTGGATCACGGTGATCACCCCTTACGAACAACTCCGCTCGGCGCTCGGACTGATCAACGGCGCGAGGACGATTGAAGAGTCCTTGCTTCCATACAATTTACTCTGCAAGCTCCTCGATCATTATGCCCATCGATGGGCGAGCCGGATTCTCCCATTCGACGGGACTGCCGCCAGGATTTACTCGGGGTTTGAACCAAAGCTGATTCGTCGAATTGGTCCACGCGACGGAAAGATTGCCGCGATCGCGCTCGCCCACAACGCGACTCTCCTCACGGCGAACCTATCAGACTTTAGCCAGGTTCCCGGCCTTCTTGTCGAAGACTGGCTCAAAGACGATACGAGTCGCGCTCCCTCCCTCACCTGAGTCCACGCGATTGAATTGAACTGATCCAGGAGCCCCCGAATTGCGATCACTTCGTCTGGTCTTATTTTGTCTGGTCACATTGGTTTCCGCCGCGAAGGCCCAATCCGTCGACACCATCATCACCCACGCCAAGGTCGTGACCCTCGACCCGAACGACCACATCGCCGAGAGCGTCGCCCTGAAGGGCGACCGGATCGTGGCCGTCGGTTCGGAAGCGGACATCGCCAAACTGAGAACTTCCTCGACCAAGACGATCGACGCGGCAGGTAAAACGCTTCTCCCCGGCCTCTATGACAGCCACGTTCATCCCCTGGGCGCGTCGTCGAGCGAGGCGGATCACCCGATCCCCTCGTTCCGGAGCCTGGGCGACGTGACGGCTTATATCAAGAAACGCGTCCGTCTCCAGCCGAAAGAAAGCTGGATCGTCGTCCGTTACGCTTTCCCCACGCGTCTCGACGAGAGTCGCTTCCCCACCCGCGCCGAACTTGACGCCGTGGCGCCCGATCATATGGTTTTGCATCAGGGCGGACCGGCGGGCGTCGTGAACAACAAGGCGTTGACGTATTCCGGCATCACGCGAGACACGCCCGACCCCGTCGCGGGCAAGATCGTCAAGGATCCGAAAACGGGCGAGCCCACCGGCATGCTCAGGAACGCCTATTCGGTCCTGAAAGGCCTGCCGAACGACGCTTACGGCGGGAACTCGGCGACCGAGGAAGCGAGGGTGAAGGAACTCTTCCGCAGGTATAACGCACGGGGCCTGACCAGCGTCGCCGACCGCTCGGCCTCCGACGGCGCGCTCAGGCTCTATCGCGAACTCCGGAATAAGAATGAACTGACCGTCCGGGTCAATGCGACCCGAGTCCTCAGCCCGCCCTTCGGAGACCGAGAGGACATCGCCAAAGCCCTGAACACGCTCGCACATTATGACACGTCGAACGAGCCGAACGGGCCGAGTGGCGTCGGCGATCACTGGGTCCGGATCGGGCCTCTTAAGCTGTTCCTCGACGGCGGGATGCTTAACGGCACGGCCTATATGCGGACCCCGTGGGGTGTCGGCCCGGCCTACCAGATCACCGAGCCGGATTACCGCGGCCTCTTGTTCTTAAAGCCCGACGTCCTCGGCACGATCGCCGAGGAAGCCGCGAAACGCGGCTGGCAGATGACCGCGCACTGCGCGGGTGAGGCGGGGATGGACGAGCTCTTATCCGCTTACGAGACGGCCGACCGACGGGTCGGCATCAAGAACCGTCGCTGGCTGATCACGCACGCGAATTTCACTTCGTCCGAGAATCTGAGGCGTTGCGCGAACCTTGGAGTCGGGGCCGATCTCCAACCGGCATGGCTCTGGAAGGACACCCGCACCCTGCTCGCGGTGCTCGGCCCGGAGCGTATGGCCTGGTTCCACCCTTACAGGAAATGGCTCGACGCGGGCCTCACCATCGGGGGAGGAAGCGATCATATGATCCGCATGGACGCCATCGAATCGACCAACCCCTGGGACCCCTGGCTGGGGATCTGGGTCGCGGTGACCCGCCACGCCGAGGGGACCGCCGTCCTCAACCCCGACCAGAAGCTGACGCGCGTCGAGGCCTTGAAGTTTTACACGCTCAATAATGCCAAACTCCACTTCGAGGAACGCGAAAAAGGGACGATCGAGCCCGGAAAATTCGCCGACTTGATCCTCCTCGACCGCGACCCGCTGACCTGCCCCGAGGAAGAGATCCGGACGACGAAAGTGCTCTGGACGATGGTCGGAGGCAAGTTTGTTTTTCAGGAAAAGTGAGGTCGTCCCATCAAACCCGAGCACGACCAGGCACTCGCCGCCGCCTTCGACGGCCAAGCCGAACGCTTCGAGGTCGCCCCCGTACAGAGCGACCCCGCGGCGCTCGCTCGGCTGGCCGCGTTCGCCGGCCTACCTGACGCGAGCCGAGTCCTCGACGCCGGCTGCGGCCCCGGGCTCGTCAGTGAGGCGTTCCTGAAAGCGGGGCACTCCGTCTTCGGCGTCGACCTCTCCGCGGAGATGGTTGCCCGGGCGATAAAGCGTGGCGGTCCCTTCGGCGAACGCGCCCGTTTCCTGCAGGGCTCCCTCTACGATGAGATCCCGGGTGCGCCTTTCGACGCCGCGGTCTCGCGTTACGTCCTCCATCACATGACCGACCCGCTCGCGTTCATCACGCGCCAGATCGCCCTGATCCGGCCGGGAGGGACGCTCG
Source organism: Isosphaeraceae bacterium (assembly GCA_043738665.1). Classification (GTDB taxonomy): domain Bacteria; phylum Planctomycetota; class Planctomycetia; order Isosphaerales; family Isosphaeraceae; genus JAYUFP01. The sequence goes on along the minus strand of JAYUFP010000844.1, from coordinate 452 downwards.
TGATCAGCGACCACTCGACCGACACCGATCTGAACTTCGCCGACCGTCACGAGATTCTCGAACGGCTCCGCGACCGCACGCATACTCGGAACCTCACGACCGGTGGGCTCGTCGACCTGCTCGCGAGCGCGGGGTTGTCGCAAATTCGAGCGGAAGAGGAATTGTTCACGCTCGACTTCGACGAATGGTTCGACCGCGGCACCCCGGCCGATTCCAAGGCGAACGCCCGCAAACGGCTTCTCGAAGGGCCTTCGATCCGTGGTTTCTCAGCCACCCTGAACGACGACGGCTCAGTGCGGATCGGTTGTGTTCGGGCGTTGGTGCGGGGAATCAAACCATAAGGCTCTTTTGCTCAGGTTGCCGGACCCGCGCAGTCAGATCCACGAAATCGAAACTGCTAACGGTCCCATCCCCGTCTCGACCTCAAACACGACCGGCGACCTATCGTCGCG
>JAYUFP010000843.1:0-3419 GCA_043738665.1 Isosphaeraceae bacterium | reverse complement strand
AGGAGATCCCGGGTCAGCCCGGCTCCTACAACGCCGTCGCCTGGATGCGGCCCTGGCTCCAGTTCGAGGAACTCACGACCTCCCTGCGGATGGTCGCGAGCATTCCGAAGGGGAGCTGACGCCGATCGGGTTATTTTCCTTGTGAACGAAATGCCGGATGCCGGATGACGGATGGCGGACAGGATAGAAACGCGAGGATTCACGCCTCTTCGTTCACCCGCCGGTTCCTCCCATCCGACATCCGGCATTGATCTCCGCCATCCGCCATTTGACATCGATCTTTCGCCATCGAACACATGGCATTGATCATCCGCCATCCGTCATTTGACATTGATCATTCGCCATCGAACACATGGCATTGATCATCCGCCATCCGTCATGATTCATCCACCATCCTGGAACCACCAAGACCCGCGATGGAACCCAGAGCAGACGACCGCTCCGCGACGGTCCTCGTGCGCGAAGAGGCCGCCCCGGCGGCCGAATCGCCCGCACCGACGCGCTCCCAGGTTCCGACTCTGCTCGAAGCGGTCCTGAGCGCGAGCACCGCCCAATCCCGCCCCGAGACGTCCTCGCGCTCCAACTCCGTCACGACTCTCCGCGCGTTCCTCGACGAGCCCTCGCCGTGGAAGTCGCTGGGGTTCTGGCTCGGACTGGGGGCGGATTCGTCGGCCTTGCCTTCGCGGGATCTCGCCGCGCGACAACTCAACCGAGACATTGCCCGCATCGACGCCCTGATCGACAGCCAGCTCAACGCCCTGATCCACCACCCAAGCTTTCAGAAGCTTGAAGCCTCGTGGCGGGGGCTTCAGCTGCTCGTCAGCAAGATCCCCGAGGGGGGCGAAGGGATCAAGGTCAAGGTTCTCAATGTTTCGTGGGGAGAACTCGCCAACGACGTCACTCGGGCGCTTGAATTCGACCAGAGCCAGCTCTTCAAGAAGGTGTATGAGAACGAGTTCGGGCATCCCGGCGGGGAGCCTTACGGGGTCTTGCTGGGTGACTACGAAATTCACCCGCGTCCTTCCGCCGGGCACCCGCAGGACGACGTCGAGGCCCTTTCGCAGATCGCCGGGGTCGCCGCCGCCGCGTTCGCGCCGTTCATCACTTCGGTTCATCCTTCGTTTTTCGGTCTCGACAGCTTCAACGAGCTGGAACGCCCGCTCGACCTTGCGCGGACGTTTGAGCAGCCCGAGTACACCAAGTGGCGAGCGTTGCGGAACTCCGAGGACTCCCGTTTCGTCGGATTGACGCTCCCCCGGGTCTTGATGCGAATCCCGCACGGAACCACGGGGGCCCCGGGGGCGGGCTCTCGGTTCCGGGAAGACGTTTCGGGGCCCAAACGCGACCGCTACCTGTGGGGGAACGCCGCTTATGCCTTCGGGGCGGTCTTGATCCGGAGCTACGCCACCACGGGCTGGCTCGCCGATATCCGCGGCGTCCGTCACAGCCAGGTGGAACGTACGAACGCGCGCGTCACGCTCGACGACGGCGGGCTCGTCACGGGGCTCCCCGTCCACTCGTTCGGGACCGACCGGACGGGCGTCGCGACCAAATGCTCGACCGAGGTGATCGTCACAGACGCCCGCGAGAAAGACCTGGAAGAGCTGGGGTTCATCTCCCTCTGCCACTGTCAGGACACGGAATTCTCGGCCTTCTACGGCAACCAGTCCGTGCAGAAGCCGGCGAAGTACGACGAGTTGAAGGCGACGGTCAACGCCCGACTCTCGGCGATGCTTCAATACATCCTGTGTGTCTCACGCTTCGCCCATTACGTCAAAGTCATCGCCAGGGACCGCATCGGCAGCATGATCCGTCCCGAGGACATCGAGAGTCAGCTCCAGAAATGGCTGATGGATTACACGATCTCGAACGAGTCGGCGGGACCCGAGATCAAGGCGCAATACCCGTTGCGGGAGGCGAGAGTGAAGGTGCGCGAGAACCCGGCGTCGCCCGGAAGTTATTCGTGCGACGTCCACCTCCGCCCCCACTTCCAGCTCGACCAGATGTACGCCGCGATGAAGTTCACGACGCAACTGTCCGCGCCGCGGGGGGACACTTGACGGCCAACGGTCAATGATCAATGGCCGATGTTCAATGGCCAATGATCAATGGGAAATTGAACATCGGTTGCAGGCCATCCTTCATCAGTCATTGGCCATCGATCATCGGTCATCGGCCATCGATCATCGGCCATTGACCATCCGCCATCGATCTTCCGACCACAGCACTCCTTCAAGGGACTTCGCCGTGACCGCTCACGACCTGTTTCACGCCGGGAAGCTCAAGGACGCGATCGCGGCCCAGGTGGAGGAGGTTCGCAACCACCCCACTGACACGGGACTTCGCCTCTTCCTCAGCGAACTCCTCTGTTTCGCGGGCGATTTCGAACGCGCCGACACGCAGATCGACGCGATGGGGCATCAGGACACCAAGATGCTCCCCTTCGCCATGGTGTACCGTCATTTGATCCGCGCCGCGCAGGCGCGTCAGGACTTTTACAAGGTCGGGCGAGTGCCCGAGTTTCTCGGCAGGCCCGAAGGCTCGACCCGGCTCCTGCTCGAAGCCTCGGTCTTGCTCCGCGAGGGTGCGACCGTCGAGGCCGCCGAACGCCGGGCACAGGCCGAGGCCGAATCGCCCAAGGTCTCGGGCATGTGCGACGACCAGCCGTTCGATGACTTCCGCGACCTCGACGATATGACCTTCGCGTTCTTCGAGGTCTTCACGAGCAAGGGCGAATACTACTGGATCCCGATCGACCGGGTCGATCTTATCGAATTCAAGGCCCCCGAACGCCCGCGAGACCTTCTGTGGAGGCCCGCCCGCATGGTCGTCCGCAACGGCCCCGACGGCGAGGTTTACCTGCCGGTCTTGTACCCGAATTTGAACACGGAAATCGATGAAAGCCTCCGACTCGGCCGCACGACCGAGTGGCTGGGAGGCGAGGGAGGCACACCCGTCCGAGGCGCCGGCCAGCGGACCTTCCTCGTCGGTGAGAACGCCATCCCCTTGATGGAAATGAATACGGTGACGTTCGACTCGCCGCCGGGTGTGGCCGCGGAATCATCGCCTGGAACGTGAGGCATTGGTATCGACTCAAACGAAACGGACATCGACTCGGCAGGAAGTGAGCGGTCGCGAACCGTTCAGCCGATCGCCCTCTCCCCGGCTTTGCGGGAAGAGGGAGGGGTGAGGGGCCGCGTTTCGCTCGACACTTCGAACACGCCGGCGGATCATTCTCGGACCCCGCACCCCTTACCCTCTACCCGGAGTACCGGGGGATGGCGATCGTCTCAGGATTGGTCCAAGTGTGTTCCGAGACCGCTCTCATGACCCCAACCCGGAAGCCCCAGGCCCACAACCATGGCCGAGATCCGACCCGACCAGGCCCTGTTGCCGTCGTTGCTGGATCGGTTGCTCGA
>JAYUFP010000842.1:0-3426 GCA_043738665.1 Isosphaeraceae bacterium | reverse complement strand
GACGAGGCCGATGTCGAGCGATTCGACGTTTCCGACCGCTTGTTTCTTGCGGAAATAGGCCTCGGCATTCAGCTTGTAGGCGCTGAACGTCAGCTTCTCGAGATTCCGGGTCGTGACCTTGAGATGAGCGGTCTCGCCCGAGCGGAACGCCCTCGGCGTGACCACCGTGAGGGCACGCGCCTCCATGACGGCGATCCGCTGCTGAGCCTGCGATTTCCAGGGTTCGACCTGGATCTTGCGGAACCGCTCGATCGCGGATTCGAGTTCACCTTTCTCGGTCTCCTCGATCGAGGCGATCGCGAACTGGGCGTGTGCGGCGGGCTCGCTCGTGGGGAACTTGCTTAGGAGCGGTTCCCAGGTGGTCACCGCCCGGTCGAACTTCTTCTCGGTCTGGAAGCTCTCGCCGATCTGGAACAAGACCGAAGGCACGCGTGGGTCCAGCGGGTTCTGCGTCACGAACGTTTGCCAGGCGGCTCGGGCTTCATCGAAGCGCTCACGGGCGATGTGCTCAGCGGCGATCAAAAGTTGCGTGTCGACAACGGCTCGTTGGGCATCGGCACTCTGGGGTCCGTTCGGGTACTTGGCGAGGTAGCCTTTCCACGCGGCGATCGCTTCGTCAAACTTCTGCTGCCCCTGGAGCACCTGGGCGACCTGGAATGTCGCCGTCATGCTAAGCTGCGAGAGGTCGCGCTTCGCCTCGTCGGTTTCGGCCCGGAATCCTTCTTCCTTCAAGAAGCTCGTGAACGCCGCCAGGGCTTCCTCGCTCTTACCTCGGTTCAGGTACGAAACACCGATTCGGTAGGCGGCCACGACCGCGAGCGGGTGCGAAGGATAAGCCGTCAAGAACCGGCGGAGGGCGGCCACTCCCAGGTTGAGCGACGTGTCGTCCGGGGGGGTCGGGATGCCGTATGTGAGCGGGATCGCGAACATGGCCCTGGCGCGGACGTCATCGACCTCTTTGGACGCCGCGGCGGGGGGCTTCTCGAGTTCTCGGGCGAGGTCGGTCCAGGTCAACCGCGCGGGAAGCACCTGTCCGACGGCTCGTTGCGAAACTCCGAGCTGATAGCGGGCTTCGAGGCGATCCGTCCCTTTCGGATAGTCCTTGAGATAGGCAGTGAGGTCGTTGAGAGCGCGGGCGTGGTCGTTCGCGGCCTGCGCTGCGCGCGCCATGGCGAAGAGGAGTCGGGCACGTAGTGTTTCGCCTTTCGCAAGCGTTCGTGCCTGGGTGAGCAAGTCGTAAGCGGCCTTGGGGTCGGCGGGAGTGACGGGGTCTTCGGGCTTCAGGAGTCGTCGGGCGAATGAGTGATAGACCTCGGCGAGACGATCTTTTCGATCGCCTGCGAGAAGGATCTCGGCTTCCGACCTGGCGAGCGTTTCGGCGTCACTGACCCGTCCCGCGGCGAGGTCGATTCCGGCGAGTTCGTAGCGGATCTTGGCCGCCCAGAGTCCTTTCGGAGATGCGTCGAGGGCGTCTCGCAGGGTCTTTCCGGCCGCGTCGGGCTTGCCCCCGAGTCGTTGGGTCGAGCCGATGAGAAAGGCGTAATAGGCGCGGTCGGACACGATCTTGGCGTCCGAATGCAGTTTCACCAGCGATGTCTCGGCCTCGGCGAACCGTCCGTGTTGCAACGCAGCGACGATTTCTCCCGGGAGCGGTGGCGCGGCGGGATCGATCGCGCGTCGCGCGGCGACCTTGGCTGTCGGCGACGGCTCCGCCGCCCCAACCCGGGAAACGCCCCAAACGCTCGCGACCGCCGCAAGGAAGGGGACGATCCATGGTCGCTTAAGCTTGCCCGTCGTGGTTCCAGGTCGCATGGCAGATGACTCCGGTCGATCACTCAGGAGAACTACTCCCGCGCACATTCAATCACCCGACGGTCGAACCGACTTCTTCGGCTTTGGACAACTTGAAACCGTCGCTTGTTCCCATCGCCGAAACAATTCGGCGTGTTTCGACAGGAGACGGCGCCTGACTTGGACCGCGAGAATTGCGGCCGTCGAGCAAATTCAGCGGTCGAACACGACGCAATCGGGTGACCCCCAACGCCTAGATTAACGAATCTTCCCTCAATTTCTTAGAAGTTCGTAGGATTCATCTGAATAAATGACGGATCAAGACGAGAATCGGAAATTGACCGTGTCGATCGCGTTTAGCGGAGGCCTGTTTCGTTTTCGAGAAACCGAGATGCCCGATGCCCGATGATCAAGACCGATGGAAGATTGGGGAATTGGAGGAAGATCGAGGTTCCATTTCTTGGTCATTGACCATCGGGCATCGGGCTTCCCGAGAACTCCGCGTCGAGAAAGAAACCGCCCGGGTGCGCCTTGGCGTTTTGCGGAGCCGTCTTGACACTCGTGAACGAATCGTGTAATTTCTAAGGTTGCCTTGCGGACTGCCAAGGTTCCCCATGGGGGTGGAGCTGCGCGGTTCGTCAGCCCTGGCGCGCGGGTTCTGATTATCGGGACTTCGGTCGCTCCTTGCCGCTGTTGCGAGGCTTCGTCCCAATCGTCCCCGGGGAGGACGCTATCGACCGGAATCTGAGAGTCAACGAGCAGATTCGCATCTCGCCGGTGCGGGTCATCAACTCGGAAGGGGCCATGCTCGGCGTCATGCCGACGGGGAAAGCCATGGAGGCCGCTCGCGAGGCCGGCCAGGATCTGGTGGAAGTGGCGCCGAACGAGCGCCCTCCCGTCTGTAAAATCATGGACTTCGGGAAGTTCAAATACTCCCAGAAGAAGCGCGCCTCCAAGCAGAAGCAGCATCAGGTTCAGGTGAAGGAAATTCGCGTCAGGCCCAAGACCGGCGACCATGACATCGAGGTCAAGGTCAAGCGGGCGCGCGAGTTCCTGGAACATAAAGATAAGGTGCTGGTCAACGTCTTGTTCCGCGGCCGAGAACTGGCGCACATCGACGAAGGCCGCAAGGTCATGGACGAAGTGCTCCAATTGCTTGAGGACGTGGCCAAGGTCGAGAAGAATCCCTCGATGGAAGGGAAGCGAATGACGGCGATCGTGGCGCCCCGCGTCTGACGCCGAGATCGCCCGTCCCATCCGCCGGAGCCGGTCAACGAATCACAACCTCTCTCGTCGCGGCCCAATCGGACGGCGACCGGGAGAGTTTTTGATTTCTTTCGGCCCGGGTGGCGGGATTGCGACTGGTCAGCGCCGATAACGTTTGTTACATTATGCGACTCGGCCGAACCCCGGTGGTGTTTTACCCGGGTCTCAACAACGGCCCCGTCTGGACCCAGGCCGCCGGTGACTTCCGGCGTTGACACGACGAAACGACGGTAACATGCCCAAGCTCAAGACGCATAAAGGGATCAAGAAGCGGTTCAAGGTCACCGCGACCGGCAAGGTCAAGCACAAGCGGTGCGGGTCGTCGCACTTGATGAGCCACAAGAGCGGCAGCCAGATTCGCAAGCTGAG